>DAOUUS010000112.1 GCA_030668065.1 Candidatus Methanophagales archaeon | reverse complement strand
GCATATTCTTATATTCTTTGCACAGTGAATGGCTATTTTGGATGCCCACGATGCCAGGATTCCGTTCATGATAAGCTAGGATAGGTGAAAAAAGGAATATTCGCTGGATTATAATTATGTTATCGCACTGCCCGGGAATACATTTATTAAAAATGATGCTAATCTGACATTGTCAAATTAATACATTGGTCAAATTGAAGGAGGAACTCGAGGATGTGATTGAAACGATTCAGAAGAGTTCAAACGATATGCAAGGAAAGTGAAGGACAAGAAGATCCAGGATAGAATAAAGAAAATGGTAAAAAAGATAAGAGGTAATCCTGAGGTTGGGAAGCCATTGAGATACGACCTTTTGGGGCTTAGAAGCATTCAAATTCCTCCTTTTAGGATCCTATATGAATTCAGAGAGGATTTGATACTTTTACATAAGTTCGAGCATAGGAACGGGATATATAAAGAGTAGTAAACGACCATGACAAATAAACCAGACGTTACAATTACAATTCCGGCATATAATGAAGAAGAAGGAATCGCTGATGTGATCACCAGATTAAAGGATGTAACCGGAGATTACGAGATACTTGTAGTAGATGATGGCTCCACAGATAGTAGCGGCATTACCGGAAAGTTTTTAGATGAAGAGATATAAAACTAAAAAGTGATATAAACCAAACGTAGGGGTGAGAAGATAAAAGATGACGCTATATGTAGAAATCACAGAAGAGGGATATTTATCAATTCCAAAGCGAAGCATCGAGAAGATGCGGTTGAGGGCAGGCATGTGGTTCAAATTGTTGGCTGACGAGGATGATGTTCTGGTTTTAAGGCTTGTACGTGAAGAAGAGATTGAGACCCAGGTAGACAAGGGTTCTTTGTTGCTACAGCAACAGGCGCTAAAGAAAATTTGGGATAGCGAAGAGGAAGATGTCTATGAACTATGAGCGGGGCGAGATCGTCATCGTTCCGTTTCCGTTTGTAACTTCGGAAGGTGCATCGTAGAAGGCGCGACCCACGTTGGTTATCTCTGACCATTCGATTGATAGGCGTTTTGAGGATCTGATCATGGTTGAGATAACCTCCAGAATTGTAGAAGATCCGAAAGAGACTGAATATACGATTATTGCGGGAACGGAAGCTTTTAAGTATTCTGGCTTGGCAAAGACATCTGTAATTCGGTGTGAATATATTATGACTGTGCCACGCAGACTCGTTGCGAGAAGGTTGGGGCGTTTACCTGTTGAAACAATGAAGGAGATTGAGGAAAGACTGAAGTTGAGTTTGGGAATAAAGGATTAAGGAGTTAAAATAGGGTGCTCCCCCTTTTAAATAGGGTTAATTAATTGAGCGGGCATATGGAGATCAATCCATCAAAACCAAGGGGCAGATAAAAATCTATAGATTCATAGTATTAATTCTATTTCAACAAGCTAAGAGTGAAACAAAGACGAAAAAATGTAAAAAATTGAGATAGCTCACGCTCAGTCGTTCCATCCTTCACTCTTCTACTTGTCTTTGACTCAATGAAGGTAGTTAGGATGGTAAAGAAGTACTTCCTCCCAATTCCAGACATGGTCTGTCAATCCAGCAGCGATTTCAGGAGTACGTTTTTGCTTCCCTTTGCCCTTGCCGAGCGTCAAACTCATATGTGGCCTGACGAAATTATAGAAGACTTGAAAGTCCCGTAACAGCAGCAATCATTCCCACACCCACACCACACATGTACATGGCCATCGCCATCACGATAACATAGATCGGCGTGCGAAGACCTTCTAAAGGTGTCCCTTTTCTTCTATTGAATCGCGCTTCACACCGATTACACTTGTATTCTTGTTCACCGCTCTTTTGGTGTCCATTCCTGATCACGTCTTCGTGGTTGACTATTCCATAAATATCGCAATTCTGATTGGGGCATGCCTGATCATGATCCTTCCGCTTGGGGCCTCGTTTTTTTTAGATCCTTCACTCATTTTTTTATTATTGCTTTGGTGGTAAAAGTTAAAAATGAATGAAATAAATACCCCAACTATAAAGGGGGAGCACCGATTAGCTGATTGGAACCACTCCCTGCTTAGCTGTAGCTAACAATTGATTTGCACCCGAAGGGTGCTTTCTTGTTCCTTTCTTTGTCCCTATATTTATCTGTGGCACCCAAGCTCTCCCTGGAACTCATTCTAATTAAAATGCTAAATGTTTGAAACTACTGCTACTATAATTCTAAATTTTTATTTGTGACCTTTGCACATTTTCAGTCCTCTATCGAAGCACTTACATTGCGTTTTTTCGAATATATCTTTATGGGCAGTTATCGAATGCGAGCACTTCGCACTGGTAACCGGCTCAGCAACAAGCGTGATAAAACTGCAAATGGGGTGTGGAGGTAAAAAAATGAAAAAAATGGGAACATGTTTGGTATTTTGTCTAACTATATTAGTGGTGGCGGCAGCATTCGGGGCGGTTATACCTCTCGCGTTGGCCGTACCTACAGCTAACTCATCTGATGGAATATTGATGGAGACTTCGCAGAACAATTCTCTTCTTAACAATACTATCCATCACAACCAGGCGGATGGTACAGGTATCCGTTCTTGCACAGATAACTGTGTTCTTGACAATCAGATTGAGAGCAACAATGGAACTGGTATCGTACTAAACCCGTCCGCTAACATTTTGGCTGAAAACAACTATCAGGAAAACACGGATAAAGCGTGTGATACGGGAAACAACCAGAGTAACATCACGAAAACTAATAACACGAACATAATAGGCGGACCATGTCAAGATGGACACTGCGGAAGCGATTACGCGGAAAATGAGACTGGGTGTGATGAACTAGGGGATGCCTTGCATAACATTACCGAAGATACAACTAAGGCTTATTTGCCGTTTGCAGAGACTCAAAAAATAGTCCGAGCAGAAATCAGAGACTCAATACAGGATAAAGGCGCTAACTGGACCGTAGGTGTAACATCCGTTTCCGAACTCTCAGTAGAGGAGAAAAAGATGCTGTTTGGAGCGGAAATAGGTGAAATGCCTGAGGATGCAGTGGCATTAAACTCTTCTCATAATGTTTCTGCCGGCACGTCGTTTGACTGGCGGGATAAGGACGGGCAGAACTGGGTGACTCCAGTTGAGAGTCAGGGCTCCTGTGGCAGTTGCTGGATATTTGGCGCGACCGCAGCTTTTGAGACGCAGATAAATATAGATGCAAACGATCCTACGATAGACTTTGATGCTTCAGAGCAGAAGATTCTGTCGTGCTTAAGTGGTGGCTGGGGGTGCAATGGCGGCTGGCCTAGCTCTGCTTTATCTCACATCAAGGCTGAAGGTGTCCCGGATGATGCTTGTTTTCCATATCAGGCAAATGATGACATCCCGTGTAGCAGCAAATGCCCTGATTGGCAGGACCGGGCATGGACGTTTGGGCAGCTCGGTTATCCGTCTGCGCATACGACTGAGGGCTACAAGGATCTACTTGTAAATCATGGTCCAATGGTTGTGATACTTAATGTATATGATGACTTCTGTTACTATACTGGTGGTGTGTACGAGCCCGTATGGTCATCAGACGGATTTGGGGGTAGTGCAAACCACTGTGTAATGCTCGTGGGATACGATGACAACTGTGGTTCCAACGGCTGTTGGATTATTAAGAATAGCTGGGGTTCTGGTTGGGGAATGAGTGGCTATGCCTACGTTGAGTATGGAGACCTCGAGAAATACCATTATGCACTTGTGGTGATGGATACGTCAGGACCTGTACCAGTAACACAGACAGTTGAGTTGTTAAATGATACCGTGGAAAGCACAGGCTGGAGTGGGTCATACTGGACAGAAAACTGGCTTTGGCATATAACTACAAACCGATCTACTAATAGTCCAATGCATAACTGGTGGTACGGACAGGAAGCAACTGGTGATTACGATACTGGAAGTGCAAACTCAGGATGTTTGGTATCAAAGCCGATAGATTTAACGGGTGCTGAAGATGCAACACTAAACTTCTGGACGCATTGGGAGACTGAAGATACGGGCACTACACGCGATGAGAAGCTGGTGGATATTTCTACAAACGGTGGATCAACCTGGGAAGTGTTAAAGCAACTTCATAGTGATATGCAGGGTGATATATCTGTAAGTCTTGATGATTACGTGGGTGAAGAGGTTATGATACGGTTCTGTTTTGATACGGTGAACGCTGCGAATAATGACTACGTGGGGTGGTTCGTGGATGATGTGAAGCTGGAAGCGGAGGTTTTGATCTCAACAATGTCGGATCTAACGATTACCAGCCACTATGAGGAGGCGGTTGGAGGTGGCTTCAATGTCACTTATACCGTGGAGAATGTCGGGGGTGGCGATGCCAACGAAAGTAATACTGCTATATATATTGATGGCCAGAACGTTTTGACTGACTTTATACCTGCGTTGTCTGCGGGTGCGGGCTACACTAATACTGTTGGACCGTTCGGTTGTCCGTGTGGAGCGACAGTTAATGTCTCTGTTTGTGCCGATTACGATGGGCTGATCACCGAGAGTGACGAGACGAATAACTGCAGGGAGAACGAGTGGGAATGTCCAAAGCCTGCGATTGTGGTTAGTAAGACGGTTCGAGATCCAAGTACCGGTAACTGGGAAAAAGCAATACTTGCGGATGTGAGTGACGAGCTACAATTCCGTATTTGGGTGCATAATAACGGTCCCGGAAATTTAACGAATATCACGGTAAATGATACGTTGTCGGCGGGTTGGGAATACGTGACTGGTAGTGCGACACCGTTTGGGCCTAATGCAACAGTACAAAATGCGGATGGTTCGACCACGCTTTACTGGCATTTATCAGGTCCATTGGAGTATTGCCAGAACATAACGATAGAATTTAATGCTACTAAGAACCAGACCTGTGATGATACTAATTGCGTTAATGTTTCTGCATGGTTCAATGAGACTGAACTAGATGTGCTGGTGTTTGACGATGATTATGTGGTTGTGCGATCTTATGGGGCTGTCCATTTAGTAGTACGGGGCACGAATAGCGAGGTTTACTATAGTCGCCGAGAACCGGATAGTGGGACCTGGAGTAGCTGGGGGCGAGTGCAGAACGGTGCCACTTCAGATACCGCGGCATTGACTTCTACATCGGACGGCGGCGTGCATTTAGCAGTACGGGGCACGAATAACGAGGTTTACTATAGTCGCAGGGACCTGACGGGTAGCTGGAGTGACTGGGAGCAAGTACAGAGCGGATCTACGGCAGATTCTCCGGCATTAACTGCCACTGCAGATGGTGCCGTGCACATATCAATGCGTGGTACGAATAACGGTGTGTATTACAGTAGCAGGAACCCTGGTAGCGGAGAGTGGAGTACCTGGGAGCGAGTACAGAGTGGATCTACGGCAGATTCACCGGCGTTAACGGCAACAGCAGATGGTACCGTGCACATATCAATGCGTGGCACGAATAGCGGCGTGTACTATAGTAGCAGGGATCCGGGTAGTGGTGTGTGGAGTACCTGGGAGCGAGTACAGAGCGGATCCACGTCGGATTCACCGGCTTTAACGGCAACAGCCGATGGTACCGTGCACATATCAATGCGTGGCACGAATAGCGGCGTGTACTATAGTAGCAGGGATCCGGGTAGTGGTGTGTGGAGTACCTGGGAGCGAGTACAGAGCG
>DAOUUS010000081.1 GCA_030668065.1 Candidatus Methanophagales archaeon | reverse complement strand
GAATTCTCGGGTGTCATTTTCACATCAACCCACGACTCCTCGGATATGTCATACTGTGTGCTATTAGTCCTGTATCCTGCTGCTTTTGCTTCTATCCTTGAAGGTCCTGCGATTACATTTAACCCGAAGTACCCTCTCTCGTCTGTCGCGGTATTCCACTCGCCAATACCGTAATCATTACGAACTTTTAGCGTGGCATTCGCTATCGGTTGTTCCGTCTCGTTATCCACCACGTATCCCCTAATGAATCCTGATGCCGCTTCCGGTAATACCTCAGCCGGTAAAGTTTCTATTGTCTCACTCAGGTTCATCTCTGCTAATTTTATTACTGTCATATTAAACGCCATTATCGGGTCGTTCGTTATATTAACCATCAAGACCTGCCCATCTGCTATCGCAAAATCCGTCTCGCTTTTTTTGTATTTGTTCGGAGTGACGACCATCCATAAATTGTCTGCGATTGTTTCCAGTTCGTAATAGCCTGTTTTGTTCGTTGTATTGTAGTTCTCATAGCCATAATGGTTGTTCACGGTCACACGCGCATCCGAAATCGGCAAGCCGGTTGTATTATCAGTCACGTAGCCACACAGCGTAGCATTCTCGTCCAGTTGATAGAACTTGGTGAAAAAGCCCCTGAAATATCGCGTATTCTCCGTGAATGTCCAGCCCGATTCGGATTCCATGTCCGGGTTCATTAGTGTCGGCGGGTCTGAGAGCACATATCTCCTTAGCGCCTCGATGTGATCATAGTTTATCAAGGGATCTACCCACAGATGCACCGAGCGGTAGGGTCTGGTAGGATCGTCTTTATACAGCATAATTTCCAGCTTCATGTGTTGCCCTGCATGACGTGGTGTAAAAGAAACAACCTCTTCCCATTTCTCTTCGTGTGCCAAAGTCTGAATCTGCTGTTTCAGGAGCGAATACCCGCCTAATTTTAGTTCCAGCGTATAGTCCACAGGGGCATGCTCGTAGTTCTCGATACCCACGATTATAGAACTCGGTTCTAACAAATACAACTCGGTTGTATAGTTTTCCGCCTTGCCACCTTCACCCAGGATGTACAGCGCGGTGAACTTTTCCTCCTCAAATGTGACCTTAGCATAAATCAGCATTCCGCTTGCGATAATTATCGAACCAACAAGCGCAATTATCAACGCTTTCTCTATGTCGCTCGGCTTCTCATCGGACTTTCGTATTGAGTCTCTAAACTCGGAAACAGACGTTAAATCGAAATAAAACAGTTCATCATCCTGGATTCTTAGCCTCACGAAGAGCGTAATTAGTACAAGCATGAAGGTGATCAAAGATAGTGAGATAATGATGGGTGTGGGCCGGAACCGCCAGGCAGTGACACTTATGGCAAAACCGTCAAACACGAATATCGCTATGCTCAAACCGATACTCAATGTGAACCGTTCTATTGCACTCAACTCAGTATTTCGTGGGAACATCGCTGCTATTAACGCATAGCCCGGTAGGAACAGCAGTATAGGAAGCGCAAAGACGATTCGCAGTGGGGTTTGATTGAACGGCGGGACAAGGACAAATAGGACACCTAAAACTAGAAAGATAAGAACCAGCATTAAATCAAAAGTCGGTGCAGATGCGTTAGACGCAGATTTTGCCACTCTTTTTGTGCTGTAATTCACGGCTTTTTTTATGCCCGAATAAAATATAAGCAAGAGTTGTGCAAGGAGCAGCCCCAAGAAATCAGCGTACAGGTCCAGAGCACTTGCGGTTCGATAAGGCACGAAAGATTGATGAATTTCGTCTGTGATGGCATAAATCGTGCCTATGAGAATAGCTAAAGGTGTTGCGTACTTGCTTATGCGACTGTTCTTTGAACTGCTCAGTGTTAGATTCAGTAACAGTCCGAAACCCAGGTATAAAAGCATGTGAACGAACTTGTCGGGGTATTTGTAGGCGTAGTAAAGAGGATACAGGAGGAACTGAAGCCCCCAAGCTTCGAGTTGACGTGCGAACTCATACAAAAAACCGGGTGTCGGAGGTTCTGGTGTTATGGATAATGACGATAGATAAAAGAGGAATACAGCATACAAACACGTAAAAGTCAGGAATATGTGTATTTTATTCAGCTTTTCCATATCAGTAAAAAAATGGTTTCAAATTTAAATACTTTTCGCGACTCGTCAAATCAGAAAGTTCTTTGTGCTTAGCTTAAAATGCAACCATCAGCCCGCTCACGCCTACTTCGTTTTCTGTTACATGCAAAAGCTCGTGTTTGATGCTTAACTAAATAACGCCTTCCGCGCAATAAAAAGTAACGGCTAAAACGCGATAACATCGGTGAATTCATATACAACCCGGCTGCTATCCGCAATTGATCTAGACAGTCGCAATTTTTCGCATTTACATATACACATCAGTACTATTCAATATAGGAATCCTTTAATAGTTGGTACACCTAATGGTATAAAATCTGTGTAGTTAGAGGTTAATAAAAGAGGAGATAAAAAATGGAACTCGAAGTAAACGCATTCCCGAAACTGCTTGTTCGACCAGTGGTAGTCATTACGACAATATCAGAGAAGGGTATCCCAAATGCAGCGCCATTCAGTTTGAATACGCCGGTTAGCTTTGAACCGCCGTTGTACGGGTTCTCGTGCAACCCCGCACACGATACGTGGAAGAACATCCAGGAAAATGGTGAGTTTGTGGTGAATGTGGCAGGGAAAGACTTTGGAGACCTGATGCACGTTCTGGAAACTGATTATCCGTATGAGGACAATGAAATAGAGCATGCAGGGCTAACAGCAGAGAAAGCGAAGATGGTGAAGCCGCCTCGTATAAAAGAGGCAAAGGCATGGATAGAGTGCAAACAGGAGAAGAGCATAGAGCTTGGGAATCATATATGGATAGTTGGTAGAGTATTGGCAGTGGGAGTACAGGAAAAGTCTTGGAATGATGTGATAGCGGCGCAGGATTTATTAGGGCACATAGCAGGGCCAACTTTTGCCGTGGATATGAAAGCGGTGAACTATAAAAGAGCGAAATGAAGAAAGTAGTGCTTGCATATTCCGGTGGATTGGACACTTCGGTCTGCATCCCGTTGCTAAGAGAGCATTACGGATACGACGAAGTGATTGCAGTAATGGTGGATGTAGGACAGCCGGAAGCGGACATAAAAGAAGCGAAGGCCCGGGCAGAGAAGCTGAGTGATAGGCACAAAGTAATAGATGCCCTGGACGAGTTCGTGACTGATTATATCTTTCGGTTGATAAAAGCGAACGGTAATTACGAGGGATACGTGCTTGGCACTGCGATCGCGAGACCATTGATAGCGAAGAAGGTGGTGGAAGTTGCGAACGGCGAAAAAGCAGATGCCGTAGCGCATGGCTGCACAGGTAAGGGCAACGACCAGCTCAGGTTTGACGCGGTATTCAGAACATCGGAATTTGATGTAATCGCACCAATGAGAGAGCTGAATTTGACGCGGGAAGAAGAGCAGAAATACGCACAGGAGCATGGCATTTCCTTTGAAACCGAGAAGAGATGGAGCGTGGACGAGAACATATGGAGCAGGAGCATAGAGGGAAGTGAGTTAGAAGAGCCTTCTTACATTCCGCCGGAAGAGATATACCAGTGGACGGTTTCTGTGGCTAAGGCGCCCGAAACGGCCGAGCTCATAAAAATCGGATTTGAACAAGGACTGCCCGTTTCGTTGAATGGTACGAAGATGGACGGTATTTCGCTGATACAGAAACTGAACGAAATAGGCGGCAAACACGGGATTGGTAGGACAGATATGATCGAAGATCGAGTTCTTGGCTACAAAGCGAGGGAGACCTACGAGCATCCAGCAGCCACGATATTGTTGCGTGCGCATCGAGACCTCGAGCAGCTAGTTTTAACTCGGAACGAGCTAAGGTTCAAGGATTTCGCGGATAAAACGTGGAGTGAGCTGGTATATCAAGGTTTGGTCATGGACCCGCTTTTTGAGTGTCTCAATGCCTTCGTGGATAAGACACAGGAAAGAGTGAACGGCACGGAATATGTGAAATTGGAGAAGGGTGTTGCAAGTGTAGTGGGGCGAGAATCACCAGACGGAATATATTCTAAGGACGTTTCGTTTGATGTGAAACTTGAGCAGGAAGGAGCAGAAGGCTTCTCGGCGTACCACGGGTTCCAGTCGAGGATGGCTTCAAAAATCCGTACTGCTACAAAAAAGAAATAAAAAAGGAGGAAGAAACTATGAGTGAAGATGTAAAAGGCGAGAAAATAAATATTTTTAAAATTGGTGATTTGTGGTGCTTCAAATATTTTTTCGGAGACCGCGAACTGTTTGATGGGTTGTCGGAATACTACAACCGGCCGAAATACAGGTTTGAGCTTAAAGACGAAGGCGAGCGGAGTAAAGTAACGAGTTATCTAAAGGAGAATGGCTTTGATACTGTCACAATTGAGGATACAGCCGAGTACACAGTAAAAATAGACCGGTTTAAGAAGTATGCACCAATACTAAGAAATTCGATTGACTCATCAGAAGGAGAAAAGGAGCGAGTCTTTATAATGAAGGATTTGGCGTCTGTAGAGGAGGCGGTTGATAGGGGTGCGGAGAAAGTATAGGTATTAAACCTTCTGAGGGGTACCGGGTAAATAAATACCGATTCTGTTTTGCCTGGTAGCGCTCATAGTCACCTCCGCCCAGAGGGGCTATGAGCCCCACCTACACAGAACAGGATTTGTAGTTTTCTTTCATTCCGCTATTTTTCCATGTTGGGAAAAAAGATCGAAATGCTTTTATAAGTCGCGTGACTATTATGTACTATCCTAATATAAATTGTGATAAAAATGACGAATGAAGATTCAGCAGAACCATCAACAGCGACATTTTCTGAAGTGGTAGAGAAAGCGAGCGGTCGAGGAAAACCTGGTGACAAACCAGAGATTCCTCGTGGTGCACCCAAGGATAAAAGCATAGAGAATAGTTCAAGTGACTCTAAAAGTTAATGTAGAAGGATGAGGGGTTGCGATGTCTTTTTCCGCAGAAGAACTGATAGTCACACTTATATTAATTGTGCCTGGATTCATCTCGGTAAACCTCGCCATACATCTATTTGGCACAAGTCGTAAGTTCTCAGAATTTGAAAAAAAGCACCTGGAGTTTATTCCTCAGTTATTATAATAGACGCACTATTTTTATGGCATCATAAATTAGATACAATAGAAGAAATAAGAAGCTTTGGAGTCTTATTTCTTGAACTAGGGAATATAATAGAGCTGTTTCTTATTTCTATCATAGTGGGTTTTCTATGTGCCTTATTTTTGAGAATAGGGTTTGTAAACATATTTCATAGAACTTTATGGCTTTTCAGCGAGCGAAAGAACTATGTTCAATCTCCGTGGGAGATTTCATTAAGAAACGCCGATTGGATTATTGTTACCTCTGACATTATCGAATATTTTGGATGGTTAGCTGCATATAGTACACACGAGCAAAAAAGAGAGATAGTACTTGGAGCTCCTGAAATAATAGTTAGAGATGAAAAAGGAGAAGAATCTGAGACGATCCCATGTGGAAGGCAATTAATCATCCCGGAAGAGAAAATTGCCAAAATAGTAGTTGTATCATATAAAAAGACGTTTTGGGAACGACGTAAAGACGAGTCGGTGAAAAAAGAAAAATGAAGGACACAAATGCAGGAAAAAAGTGAGGGAAATGCATAAAGCCAACAAAGGGTTCGTAGATGTCCCGCAATAAATATGCGTAGACTCTAAACGAAGTATATGCTGCGAAAGTCTTATATGCTGATATAGTGGAGTATTATCATGCCCGGAACATACCAGGCAGAATTCCACCACACAAAGGGAAAAGAAGAATTATCGCTCACTCGCACATTGCCAGATGGCACTCATGATACGAGCCCTGTCAATTGGGACGAGATACACCAACTGGAAGACCAGACTTGGGATTTCAAGTGGAATAAATCGCCTGCTCTGTCAAGACAAATAGGAAAGCAACTTTTTACCCTTCTTAACGGCGATAGACAGACGCTGCTAAGAGCACTTAAAGAAGCTGAAGATTATGGTGAACCATTCCAACTGATAGTGAAAGCAGAAGGTCCCGCATCCAACTTACCCTTTGAATTGCTCTATCATACTGATTTCCTCGTTCCTTCTCAGATACCTCTTATACGGCGCGTCTCGGACCGTGGTATAAAAAGGCAGCCAGAACCTGAGAATCGTCCTTTAAAGATATTGTTCATGGCGTGTTCACCGTGGGATACCCCTCCTGTGCTTGAATTCGAGAAAGAAGAGGACACCCTCTTTGAAGTAACAAAAGATTTACCGGTAGATATAGACGTAGAAGATACCGGCTCGTTGGAAGGACTTGGCGAGTGGCTTGACACGAATGAATACGATATCGTCAATATCACAGGTCATGCGGATATAGATAAAGAAGGCACCCCAATTTTCTGGATGGAGGATGACGAGGGTTTTGCTATGCCGGTGAAACCGGCACAACTATGGAAAAAGCTCCGTTTGAACCTGCCCGGACTGGTATTCCTTTCCGGCTGTCGGACCGGTGAAGCTCCGGAACATGTTGCTGCTCTCTCGTTTGCACATCATCTTGTTTCCGGGCATGTTTCTACTGTCCTCGGCTGGGGACCCATAGTTTCACAACCCACTCCCTTTAGAAACTTTGCTATTCATTCTTTCAACCTCTTCCAACACTGTTTCTACATCGTGATTTGCCCTTCTTCTAACTCGATCATCCCCTTTTTTTTCCTCATATTCCCCCATACATCGCCTATACGATTCATAGGAAACCGAAGATAGCATTTCAGTCGGATCAGCAGAAAAGCCAAGTCCTTTTAAGGGTGGATCGCTACCAATCAAATTGAACATGTAAATTCCTGTCGGAGCGCGGAATGCAATCCATTCATCAATACGTGTACAACCGGTCATTCTTTTCCACTTTTTTCTTAGCTCCCAGATGAATCGCTCCATGTCGTTGTTGGTCCGGCGGATACAATCGTGATCATATGTATGAAACAACCCGCCCCAGAACTTCTTTATCTGTTCTCTTTTTCCATGAAATTACCAGCGTTTTTGATGAAATGATACTGGCAGAACTGGTG
>DAOUUS010000216.1 GCA_030668065.1 Candidatus Methanophagales archaeon | reverse complement strand
GTTGAACCTTCCGCTGACCGCGGTAGAATGAAGCGAGTTTGCACCTTCTACCTGAAAAATTACCCCTTTTTGTTTCAAATCGGTATATACACTGCACGCATTGAGCACGAAACAGAAATCCGTTAGCAAGAATACCGCAAGAAATGAGACTGCAAGCACGGGCACGTCAATCACGTACCCGTCATGCCAGGCTAAGACTGCACCTAAGAGAAACGGAATCAGGGTGGTTGCAAATTTTGGGAAGCCCGATAGCTCTACCCAGCCGGCTAATGTATTTCGGGTCATCTTCTTTCGTGTTATGAACTTATGAAGGATACAGGAATAAAAATAAAGTAATTATTTAGCTAACCACAAGATTACACAGATTTCCACGAGAGAACAATACTGTGGGTCCGGTTTAAGGATTCTATTGGCCCTTTTATCCCATGCTAACAAAATCTTGTGTTAATCTCGTGGAATCTCGTGGTTTCTTACCCCGCTGCTATACGAATACAAAATAAAAAGGGAGGGGGAAAGGGTTTTAGTTTCTCCTCTGTTTTCGGTAGTTGAACAAGAACAGCAGTCCCAGTATTGCTGCAACTGGAATAGCAATCGTGCTGAATTCTGGTATCGGTTCCGGATCCTCGCCTATTACTGTAATAGTCCATATAGGGTCGGTTAGATAAACAGGGCCATAACCAAGTTCATTCGTGATATTAGTCCAAACGTAGTAGTTTTCGGTTCCGGTCACGTTCAAGTCAAGGATGAGATCGTATGTGCCCGGTGCGAGCGGCGTCGGCCATGCCATTTCAAAGTACCCACTAGTCCAAGAGAGAGTCTCATACCCAGTGCTGCTGTTATCAATCAGGGTATCTCCATTAGCCCATGTCTCCTGGTGCTCCACGACATAGATCCGCCCACCACAACCCGTTGGACAGTAATCACCAGGATCCGAATAGAAACCAAAGTACCCCCATCCATAAAGATTATTAGTCGTTGTAAAATCATGTCGCTGCTCAAAATCCCCGAAGAAGCGGCTCCCATAGATGGTAGCTACACCATTTGCCGCGGCTGTGCCTGCGAATACAGCCATCACTATCAGACCTGCAATCGCCATTATACCTATCATTTTTGTTTTCATTCTTTCTTTTTTTACCTCCTTTTTATCCCAGACGCCCATCTTCTCTTTGGCGCCCTTCTTTTATTTTAGCACGCTCGTGGATTCGCACCACGCAGTGGACATCTTCTTTTGGTTTCATCTTTTTTTGAACCATGTTTTATTTCCCGTAACATCCCCTCAGTCACCTTTTATTGTAACCATTAACGGGTACATTACTAGGGACTATACAAATGCTTATATCTTTAAGCAAGGTTTACCAAGCAGATAAATATTTCTATTTTTAAGCAATGTTTATCCGATTAGCATACATTTGTAATGCACGTTTGTAACATAGATTGTGAGCATTCAAACGAGTGCCCAAACAGTTTTAAATTTGCTGCTGCTTCACCTCCTGAGTGCTTTTATTGTACGCCTTGATCCAAGCGACACTATTTGCCGCGGCTGTGCTCACAAGCATGGACATCGCCATCAGACCTGCAATCGTCAATGTCCATATCATTTTTGTGTTCATTTTTTTATTTCACTGCCTCCGTATGCTAACCACAATTCAGAAGTTGTTACCTTCTTCGGCATCCTTTTTATGGCGCCGTCAAAGGGCACTTCTTTGTGGTGCTGTTAAAGATATAGTAGGTAGTTGCTTTATAAGTAATTTCGGGTTATACCGGATATTTTAACAAATACCAGATTTACAAACATTAGAGTTAAGTTTTAAGCTATTAGAACGATTCTTTTAAGAACGTGCATAAATTTTATTTGCAAATATTGAAACTGATTTTTAACATGTTCACATTTTTTTCAGTGTTATAGAGAAATGAGCAAAAACCAATCAATCCGTTTTCTTGCAGCCCTGCTGCGGAGGTGCCTACCCCCGCGCACAACACAACTTTTTTATATGCACGTTTTTATAAATCTGTGCAATCTGTGTGAATCAGTGTCTTAAATAGAAGGCAGCTATACTTTATTATACAATAAATAATGTCGGAAAATGATGAGTTCGATGACCTGATCGGAGAGATAGAAGGCAAGATACAGAAAGACGAGTCGGAAATATATACCGAACGGACACGCGAAGAGGCGTACAACCCGAAAAACGTTGGTGTGTTGAAAGAGCCCAGTGCGGTCGGCAGAATAAGAGGTCCATGCGGCGATACCGTACAGATACATCTTAGAATCGAAGGCGATACGATTAGCGATTGCAAATTCATGACCGATGGTTGCGGCCCGTCAATCGCATGTGGAAGTGTAGTCACCGAACTCGCGAAGACGAAAACGGTAGAAGAAGCGGAAAAACTCACTCCCGCGGATATTTTAACGGTTTTAGGTGACTTACCCGAAGATAATCGGCATTGCCCTGTACTCGCGATGAATACGTTAAAAGCGGCACTCGAAGATTACCGGAATACACGTTCTTTCCGCAACCAGTCTATATCCGAGTGATACAACTCGCGTATATCGGTCAGTCCCAGGCTAAGCATAGCCAATCGTCCAATACCGAGTCCCCATGCCAAAACCGGGTATTTCAGACCCACAGGATTCGTTACCTCTTCTCGGAACACACCCGCACCGCCTAATTCCATCCAGCCTCTCTCTTGCATGTACACTTCTACCTCCACGGATGGCTCGGTATAAGGGAAATACCCGGGTCGAAATCGTATCGAAGGAAAACCCATCTTACGGTAGAATGTTGCGAGACTGCCTAACAAGTTGCTGAATGTCACGCCTTTGTCCATAACTATACCCTCTAACTGGTCGAATTCCGGGAGGTGTGTCGGATCAATAGTCTCGCGCCGGTACACGCGGTCAATGCTGAAGACTTTCACTGGCGGTTCGGGATGCGAAGCCAGATATTTTAACGTAACCGCTGTTGTATGTGTCCTCAACAGTAGCTCCTCGCCTAACTCTTTTCGCCATTCACCGCCCCAACCCGAAGAATTTATCGGGCCACCGTGCTCGTGCATCTCTTGTACGTTCTTTATCAGTTCCTCGGGTGCGTCTATCGGCTTTCGCGTTGCCAGATAGAACGTATCCTGCATCTCACGTGCCGGATGGTCTTGAGGTACGAATAGCGCATCGAAATTCCAGAACGCACTCTGGATCAGTTCACCTTTTAGTTCGGAGAATCCCATATCCGTGAATATCCGGCGCATACGATCTAAAATACGTTGATACGGGTGTATCTTCGCTGCGAATACTTCTTTTGACGATATGTCCACGGCATAGCGTTTGAATTTATGCTCTTTCCAGGACCCG
>DAOUUS010000137.1 GCA_030668065.1 Candidatus Methanophagales archaeon | reverse complement strand
TTCCGCTCGTCCAGCATACCCGCAGAATGCACAAACTGGAAGAACTGTGCGGATTGCCCTTTCCTTTTTAACTCGTCATAGCCCGACCGGTACAGCAGGTTCTCCGAATGCGCTACATAGCATGAATCAGTTAGCTGAACAGCGTTAATTGAGAATTCTGAGTTGTGAGGCCCCAAACAGAAAAAAAGGATGTACAACTGGTGCCCACGCATGATGTCGTGCATAATATCATGTATCTCTTTGAGCCCTTCCTCCCTATCCATGGCATTTATACCTTTACCTAAATCCACACCCGGCGGCAGAAGGAACTTAGTATGTTTCTTATCCCTCGCCTGATCGTAAAAGCTGTCAAAATGAACAGTATGCCCCGCCACATCGAGTTCCAGTTCCTCACCCGCTCTTACCGCTTCCTCCCGGATGTATTGAATATCTTCCGGTGAATCGTTGCAGACAAATACTCTATCCGGATTACAAAGCTCAACATACTTAGCAATGAATTGATGAAGCTTTGGAATATCAAGCCCACTAAGTTTCTGGTAGTTTTCCGCTCCTAAACGCTCCTTTAGCAGTTCCGCCGTTTTTTTTTCATTCATCTTTCGTTCCTCCTTTTCCCGCTCTCATTTTTACTTGTCCCATTTCATAGACCAAAAGAGATAAGATTATTCAATTTATAAAGTTTTCGTGATTTTGTTTTGACAAATGCTGCGAATATGAAGCGAAAAAGACGACAAAAGTAGTTGCGGGTGTAAACTGGATAGTCCTTTTTTTGCTATTGTGTCTTTTAGTTGACTATTAATAAACCACCAGACCTAAATCTGAGATTGGGAAAAAAGTAAAATGCGTATAGCGATATTGAAGAAGGATAAGTGCCAACCGCGGAAATGCGAGTATGAATGCCTGAAATATTGCCCTATGGTGCGAACAGGAGCAGAGGCGATAGTCTTGGGTAAAAGCGGGAGGCCTGTAATATCAGAGGAAATATGTGAGGGATGTGGGATATGCATAAAGAAATGCCCTTTCGGTGCTATTTCAATCATAGGCTTACCAGAGGAGTTAAAAGGAGAGCAGACGCACCGATATGGTGAAAATGGGTTCGTTCTTTATGGCATACCAATTCCAAAAGCAGGTAAAGTAACAGGACTACTAGGTGAAAATGGCACGGGGAAGAGTACGGCAATAAAGATATTATCGGGGTTGCAAGTTCCGAACCTTGGGAATGTAGAGGCAGAAGCAGGTTGGGATGAGATAATAAAGAAGTATGCCGGCTCGGAATTGCAGAATTACTTTGCTAAGCTGGCGAAGTCTAAAATCAAAATAGCGTATAAGCCGCAATATGTAGATGCCATTCCCGAATTCTTCGAGGGTAAAGTCCATGAGCTACTGGAAAGAGCAGATGAGACCGGGGGCGCAAAACAGCTCGTGGATGCTTTTGAACTCGAAGAAGCATTGAACAAGAATATACAAGACCTGAGTGGTGGAGAACTGCAAAGGGTTGCGATAATAGCTTGTATGATACAAGATGCTGATTTTTACTTCTTTGACGAAATAACGCCCTATTTAGACATTTATCAACGTGTTCGGGTGGCAAAAGGCATAAAGGATGTTTTGAAAGATAAACCCGTGGTTGTTGTGGAACACGACCTCGCTATCCTTGATATGGTCGCGGATTATGTACATCTAATATACGGTAAGCCGGGCGAGTATGGCGTAGTTACGATGCCGAAGGGCACGAATAGAGGAATAAAAGAATATTTGGGTGGATTCTTGCATGCTGAGAATATCAGGATAAGAGAAAAGCCGATAGAATTCACTGCACATCCACCGCGGGAGATGCGACAAGCGAGACCGGTTTTCATTGAGTACGATAGATTTGAAAAAAGGTATGGCAAAGAGGGTTTCGTATTAGAGACGCAGCCGGGCAATATCGAGACCGGGGAAATGTTGGGCATAGTCGGTAAAAATGCCATTGGTAAAAGCACGTTTATGAAAGTATTAGCAGGCGAGATCAAGCCGACATCGGGGAAGATAGCGTTTGATATTACGATTTCTTACAAGCCGCAGTACATAAAAGGTGATTTGGATATGACGGTGAAGGATTTTATTTATTCGCTAAAACTAAGCGAAGCTGATGTTATTGATGTGCTACACCCATTAGGAATAGAGGAGATAGAGGAGAAGGAGATAAAAGAGCTCAGCGGTGGTGAATTGCAAAGCGTTGCGATAGCTGCATGTCTTTGCCATGAAGCGTCTTTGTATATGCTGGATGAGCCGTCAGCGCATCTGGATGTTGAGCAGAAGGTACGGTTGATAAAGACGATGAGGCGGTATGCCGAGCGAAGGGGCGTATCCATGCTGATCATAGATCATGACATATATTTGATAGATTTGTTAAGTGATCGGTTGATGGTTTTTGAAGGTGAGCCAGGAGTACGAGGTGATATAAAAGGCTGTTTCGTGATGCGAGAGGGCATGAATATGTTTTTAAAGGATTTGGGTGTGACCTTCCGGCGAGACGAAAGCACGCTTCGCCCGAGGATAAATAAGCTGGCCTCGTCAAAAGACCGGGAACAGAAGGAAACGGGAAAGTATTATTATTTGTGAGGGTGTTGGGACCGCAAAAGTTAGTTTTTGTGTATGGATCTCAGGGGTACTACCCACTCACGAGTAGATGGTTTAAGATGACCTACCGGATATACTTATCACACCCTATCGTGCTTTGCTTGCTATCCAAAAATTACCGTGCTTTGTTTTACCTACTCACAACGGACCGGTTATACCTGCAATTTTTGCTTTATATCGTCCAATTCCGTCGCATCCAGATGCAGCATATCCGCTATCTGAGACTCAGGATAATCCTCTATGTACAGCCAGATAAACTCTTGCTCTGCATGCGACAACTTCTCTTCTTTGATTAGTTCGCTAATATTCGCCACCTTCCGCTTCAAGTCCTTTAAGAACACCCCGATACGAACAGGTTTCGCTTCTGCTAACTGCGTATTTTTGCTAGTACCCGCCTTCGGATAGCCAAAGGTATTTAACGTACGACCAATTGAGTTGTATTTCAGCAAGGGTATACCCTCACTGGTTCTGCGTACGTTTTCTTCTTCGTATATCTCCTCTGCGGATAGGCCCTCTTTGCTAGTCAACCGCTCTAAGTAGCAGTTCATCCAATGCTCCTTACTAACTCCTTTAACATCTCTCATAGCTGTCATTTCCCATTTTTATTTGATTTACTACACATCCAATTTATATGCAGTCTATCGTTATATAAAGTTTGATAGTATAAAGGTCTATATAAATGTACATCTATCTCACGAAGTACGGTAGTTAAAATTAGCAATCCTAGCTTATCTTCTTCGCCGCCTGTTCAATAGCCCGTGAAACACTTGCCCTTGGCTTTATCGTGGTAACCGGCAGATTTACTATCTTCTCCACTGTTGGGCTAACTATAGGCGCGCATACAAGAGCAGATCTACTGTATTTATTATCTGTCTAAGTGTCCGCAGGTTCGGATCGCGCTCGTCAGACAGGATTTTGTATAGTGTACTTACGGGAATACCCGCTTTTTCGCTGAATTCTCCGATGCTAACGCCGAGTTTATGTTTGATTATCTTTGCTAATATAGCCGGGAGTTCTTTATTATGCCTGAAGATTTCAGTCACGAGGTCGTCAGCTAGGCCCATATGTGTGATAACATGCACACCCTATTTATATTTTTGTTTTTACAGCTAGGTATAGCGAGTTAGTTAGTCTTTGGTAAGGGAACTCCCAGTAAATAGTTTACCCATTTTGATAAAAATCATAGACACAGATTTTACAGATTTACACAGACGGTACTGTCCTGATGATTAAGTTTTTACGGGTTGAATAAAAATTAAAAAACTACACTACTTTAAATCAGTGTTAATCAGCGTTAATCTGTGTCTTAAAGATCCTTGGAAAATGATACCGTTCGGGTAAATTAATATTTGTGAGTTCCCTAAAGCTAAAAAATCCTTTCGAACGAAAGGTTTTTGTGACAAGAATGTTTGAAGAGATAAAGAGGTGAAAAGATGACGAAAGTGCTTGTTGTTTATTATACCAAAACCGGAAACACCGAAGAGATGGCGGCAGAAGTGGATAAGGGAGCTATAGAAGGAGGTGCGGACACGCGACTGAAAAAGGCGACAGAAGTGGAAATGGACGATATGAGATGGGCGGACGGTATAATTATAGGCTCGCCCACTTACTTCGGATTGCCAGCGCAAGAAGTGAAAGCGTTAATAGATAAATCCATAGAGATACGAAGAGAGTTGGAAAACAAAGTAGGTGCCGCATTCTCTTCTTCCAAGCACCGAGCAGGTGGTCGAGAAACGACTATATTAGCAATCCTACAGGCGATGTTAGTGCATGGCATGGTTGTTTGCGGCGATCCAATCTCAAGCGGAGGGCACTACGGTGCGGCATCGAATGGGGCACCAGATGAGCAAGCGAGGAGAGAATGCAAAGAGCTTGGTAAAAGAGTCGCATTACTGGCGGAAAAGCTAAAAGACTAACTAGCATCATGGAGTACAGGTATTCAAGGATGACCCTTTTATTAATAGTAGCTAAAAATGGCAAGTTTTAAGATACTGCAAGAATCGGAGTACAAGGACGTAAACGAGCTGATCAACGCAGCCGGAAAACATTTATGCAAACACAAATTTCCAGGCTGCTGACGTCCTGTATAAATTAGGGTTCGATGCTGTACATGTATTACCGTTAATAGGCCCAGATTGTGCCGGGGCGTTACAGATAGCAGCCGAAAGAAACGATAGGGCGCGCGCGGGGGTTATCCGGGTCATAAACATGATGCATGATGGCTATAAAGAAGCGAAGAAAGAATATTTTAA
>DAOUUS010000291.1 GCA_030668065.1 Candidatus Methanophagales archaeon | reverse complement strand
CATACGTTGCTGCGGATGCGGTTCCGATGCTTACACACGCCAAAGTAGCGACTAAAACTGCAAATAAAAATGCCTTTTCAATTTTTTGTATTCTTATATTCATATTTTCATTTCACCTCATAACCCGTTATTCTGCTTTGTTCTATATAAGTCACTCTGTTTGTTTACAAATAGCAACCCGGGTTTTTATTGTATATGAAGTACAAGTTCTAACTATTTAGGACGCAGATTTACACGGATTTACACGGATTTGAGTTCTTCTGCGTTCTTCTGCGTGAATCGGTGTCAATACGTATTTTTAGTTGATTTTTATGCTTTCTTGACAGGCTAAGTGAAAACAACAATTGATGAGAAACGGTATCCTCACAACTCCGTAGGGTCGGTTATCTTACCGGTAATAGCCGAAGCTGCAACCACCGCAGGATTCGCTAAGTACACCTCCGAATCCTTGTGCCCCATCCGTCCGATGAAGTTCCGGTTCGTGGTGCTCACGCATCGTTCACCCTTTGCGAGCACGCCCAAATACCCGCCCAGACATGCACCGCATGTGGCGCTACAGACAAAAGCATCAGCTTCGAGGAATATCTGGATTAAACCTTCTTCTATCGCTTGCTTGAATATCTGCTCACTTGCAGGTGTCACAATCATCCGCACGTCAGGATTAACAGTTTTACCTTTTAATATCGCAGCCGCCACACGTAAATCCTCGATTCTACCGTTTGTGCACGACCCTAAATACGCCTGGTCAATAGAAACGTCCAGTTCACAGGCCGGCACGGTATTATCGGGCGTGAACGGTTTTGCAACCGTAGGCACAATCTCCGAAGCGTCATACTCGAATACATCTTCGTAGTCGCTATCGGCATCGGCATAAACAGGTTTATACTCGCCGCGTACTCGACCCTTGAGGTACTCGAATACTTTATTGTCCGGCGGTATGATACCAGCTTTTGCTCCTGCTTCTATCGCCATGTTCGATATGGTTATCCTATCCGCGAGCCCCAAATTGTTTATCGTGGTACCATAAAACTCTTGCGATTTGTATAACGACCCGGAAACGCTAATGTCGCCGATGATATGCAGGATTATGTCCTTGCCCATCACGTATTTATTCAACTCGCCGTTAACCACAAACTTCTGTGTTGTCGGTACCTTGAACCATAACCTGCCGGTAGCCATAGCAGCTGCGGCTTCCGTGGACCCGACACCGGTAGAGAACGCGCCCAGAGCGCCATAAGAGCATGTATGCGAGTCCGCACCGATAATCAACCTACCAGGAGCTGCGAATCCGTCTTCTATCATTACCTGGTGGCATACACCGCCTTTTCCTATCTCGTAATAGTTTGCGATACCATATTTCCGTGCATAGACACGTAAAGCTTTCGCCTGTTCCGCAGAAGCTACATCCTTGTTCGGTACGTAATGGTCCTGCACCACTACCACTTTCTCCTGCTGCATCGTACGTTCAAGCTCCTCGAATACTTCAAATGCGGGCACGCCTGTCACGTCGTTCACCATTACGTAGTCCACTTCTCGTTCCACGATCTCACCTGCTTTTCCAGTCAGTATCTTTTCCGCTATAGTCGCCATTTTTTTCCCCCCAAGCCCTCTTCATTTAGTTCTTCTGCTAATTTTTATGCCGCGTATGCGACACTACTTTATCCGCATCATGAATCCGTTCACAAGATCCAGCGGAATCGCTATTTCACCTGTCAGTCCGGCATTCATAGAAACCCAGGAGTTCAATGCCGTACAAAGTGTTAATATCGTATTTTCGTCCCGTGTCTTTTCGATTATCGCTGCGATCACCTCTTCGGAATTGGTAATCCGTATTCCGTACACGGTTTCGATCACGTGTATTTGCGCTTTTGCCCGTGCTTTTGCTTCTTCGGTGTTCATGTATAATTTGTGAATAGGGTCACGGCTATAAACTTTTTACTGTTTAAAAACAAGAAAAATACAAAAATGACACACAGAGGACAAAGAGTGAAATAACTCGGTGCTCTGTGGCAGAAAATATACTTTATATGCAAAGATAAATCCGTGTCGGAAATGCGTTATCATATTATTTTAGGGGTCATTATTTATGTTGAGTTGTACGTAACCAAATTAAAGCACTTTTTAGTGCTTCGGGAAAGTATAGTTTCATGGCATCAACCACGCCACGCTCAGAATAAATCCCGATGCTTTCTATTGCCCACTATAATTCCGCATCTATCCCCTCCTCTTTTCATAACAAAGCCGTAAAAACT
>DAOUUS010000290.1 GCA_030668065.1 Candidatus Methanophagales archaeon | reverse complement strand
GTTGCCAGGCCCGTACCACGAGCGAGTTCTTCATCCGTCCTACTAACTTGAACTATCCCTGCAAATCGGTAAACATCCCCCCAAGGGTGTATTCGCCCACGAACCACTCTTCCTGCTGTGTATACCGCTCGGTTCTCTTCAAAAAGCTTAACTTCATACCGCACACCGCTACTCAGATCTGCAAGTATCACCAGACGGCCGTCATTTGCGACTATCTCGAACTCGCCCCTAAACATCTCTTCTAACTGAAGCAGCTTTTGCTTTAAACCGGGCTCCAGATCATTCTCACGGTTCTCTACAAACTCCCGCACTATTGTCTTCCCGGTTGACGACTGTACTACTTCAGACATAAACCATTCGAGAACATCTTTAACTGCTAATTCCTGACTGAGGTATTCTGTTTTATACGGGCAATCCTGCCTTACTTTTACCAGTTCATGCAAATAGTGCTGCCGAGTGTACTCATAGAGTTTTTGTTTACAATTTCCCTCTGTTATTTCCGCGCTTATTATCTCGTTCATTCCCGTTCCTCTCCTTCTTTGCACTATCTATATACATCCGCTACATATAGATTTATGGGTGATAACGGAAATGGAGCGAATAGCACTAAAACTGGGGTACCTCGGAACCAATTATCACGGATTTCAGATTCAGCCACCGTCTGGTCCACGTACAATAGAGGGCGAGTTATTCGAGGCATTGAAGAAGCTCGACATTATTGAAGGCCGTACAGCCGCGAATTATTCCGCGGCAGGTAGAACGGATAAGGGCGTGCATGCGCTTGCACAGGTCGTTTCATTCGACACGTCAAACACACATGTGACGCCACGAATGATAAACAGTATGCTGCCTGACGACATATGGGCGTATGCGCAGGCAAAGCCAGATTTGGAGTTCGACGCACGCCGGGATGCGGTAAGTCGAGAATACCGCTATTTTCTTGTTCCCCCTACGGATTTAGATGTGACAAGCATGCGAAAGGCAGCAGAACTGCTTATCGGGGTCCACGATTTCTCGAATTTCTCGTATCGCGATGAGACGGAGATCCCGATAAGAGAACTAAAGCGAATAGCGATAGCTACAAAAGAAGGAAGACCGTTTGTCGTGATAGACATAGAAGCGAACAGTTTTTTGCGTAAGATGGTACGGAAGATAGTGTCCGCGTTGAGAATGGTAGGGACCGGCATGAGAGATCTGGCTTGGATAGAAGCGCTGCTGGACTTGCGATTGACCGAGGGCATCGGGCCAGCACCCGCGGCGGGGCTTATATTGAAGAACGTTTCATATCCCGGCACGGAATTCGAGGAGGATTCGTATGCAAAGATGCGAATACAAGAGCGATTAAAAGCGGATTTTGAGTTTCATGCTACGCTGACAGAAGTGCTGGATGAAATGGCGAATACATTAAAGGTTTAAGTATCTACACCACATTTTAAGTTCTTGTTGATGTGCAGGTAAGATGGTAAAGAAAGAGAAAATAACGCAGCAGAAAAAGGCGCAGATGAAGAAACTTATAGAAGGGGCAGCTATGGGTTTAGGGTTCTTCGTGATGTTTGGTATCATAATAATCCCGGGGCTCCGAGACGACATGGCCACCTATCTGCATGTCGTGCTGGGACCGCCATCAGATGTTATTGATAATTTTTTAATCATAATAATAATTTTAGCGATTATTACTGGCTTCTATACCTCGATAGTTCAGAAATACACAATGAACTGGGAAGTGATGGCTAAGTCGAAAGAGCTGCAAAAGAAGATGCGGGATATTCAAAAGGAGTTCATAGAAGCGAAGAAGGAGGATAACAAACATAAGATAAAGAAGATAGAGGCGAAACGAGCTGAAGTGATGAAAAAGCAAACGGAGATTTCCGGTGAGATGTTCCGACAGCAAATGAAGCCCATGTCTTTTATCGTTATTCTTACTATACCCATATTCATGTGGATGTGGAAATTTGTCAGCGGTCCTGTATTATTCCCTTTAATCGGTCCAACAGAGCTTTCAGATATTTTCAAATTCGGTATGCCGTTCTGGGTACTCTGGTATATGGTATGCTCAATTTTAGTAACGCAGGTAATAAGAAAGACGCTGGGCATAAAGAGCGGTATGTAATTCAATTAGAGCTTTGTTCTTAGTTACACACTGCAGTTCTTTAGTTTGGGTATAAAGGAATAAAATGACCGAAGTACATCGTGAAAAGGTGTTGTTATATGAAAAGCATGGCAAAGTTGCAACGGTAACTTTAAACCGACCGAAAGCGTTGAATGCGTTGAATACCGGTGTAT
>DAOUUS010000158.1 GCA_030668065.1 Candidatus Methanophagales archaeon | reverse complement strand
TACACGTACGCGACTGGGACCGGTAATCGGTAGTGGCTCATCAATATGAAGCTGGCTCTTTTCGTCCACTGTTCCCAACACTTCGATAGCTTTCATTGCGTTTTCCTTTTTTACGGTCTCCTTAATAAACATCTCTATATAATTTTAGTTATGTTATATTTTTATGTTTTTGTATTTTATCACTTCAACCACAGCAGAAAGGCGTAGTATTCCCTTGCATTCATTTACATGTTGACCCCAGCAAGAATCCGAAGTCTTCTGTCCTGGATATCAAAACCCTTCTTTGCTGCGTACCAATAAAAAAAGTCATCGCTGTCATCCAGCTTACCGGATTCCAGTTTGTCCATGAACTCATCAGAATCCAGGTTATATTTCTTTTCAAATCGCTTGCACATACGCAGATATTTCTCTTTCTTATATACCGCTATATGTGCATCTCTCGTCAGTGCTGATTTTATAATACTGTTTACTTCCTGCATGGGATATCCCTCCTTAATTTCAATTCTAACAGCCATTTTATGCACTTACTTTCTCGTTGCATATAAGGTATAAATTTCTGCCACAGAGTACACCGAGAGCACCGAGTTATTTTCTCTCTGTGTCCTCGGCGGTCTCTGTGGCTATCATTTTTGAATTTTTCTTGCTTCTTGCTATTTGTGCTGGGAATCTGTGGAATCTGGTGGTTAGCTAAACAATCACCTATTTTTTGCCCTTTGCCAGTACCCAAATGCAGTCCGAGCCTTCAATAACCGTGCCGTCCAAGAGACTACCAGCCACAGTAACCGGAATTGTAGTTCCTGCTTCATCAGTCAGCTCTAATGTCTCGACCAGTTCCTGACGGTCAAACTTGAGTGTCAGGTCAGTATAGCCATCGCCTGTTAGTTCATGGCAGCCACATGTTTCTGCTCCCTCGTATGGTGTTGCAACGTCCTCGTAGCTGTAGCGGATTGGTGCAACTCCTGCATCGCCCAGGGTTAGCCGAATGGTGCTGACGTCAATGCCCGCAACGTCAAACTCGCCGGTGCCCAGAACGGCAACAGGCAGCACGCCGCCGCTCTTTACGTTCAAGGGATTGGGACATGACCCGGGTTTTATGTCTACATACACAGAAAGATATTCTGGCTCTGGCGTTGGCTCCGGTGGTGGCGGTGGAACTACACCCGGACCAACAACAGAAGTACCTACTGCTGCAAAACCAAAAAGCACTGTTATCACTGCGACTACGGTTGCTAATAACATCTTATTAGTATTTGCTTTTTTCATCTTATAGTATCACCTCCTAAAAGTTTAACAGATAGATATAGTAAAACGGCTTATTTAAAGCTGATTACTGGCTATAGAACTCTATCTGTACTGCTTAGCAAATTTAGCGGATATTTAAAACTATTTTTAGCATCTTGAAACCACACGGCTTTTAGCCCATAAAAAGCTTTTCGAGCCGTTATGGGTATCTGTGTAATCCGTGTTAATCCCTGTGCCCTGCTCATCATCATAGAATTACTCGGGCAGAGCAAAAAACGCTTTCTTAGTTTGCACGTAATCCCCACCTAAAGACTATTACAGTTTTTTGGCCTTCTCAGTAATCTTTTCCAATCCCATACAAGCACTACATACACTCCCTACGATTAACGCCGATAGCTTAACATAGCAATAGCGAGAGAGTAAGCGAGTTTTTAGATGCTCATTTTTCAATTTATTGCAGGGATATAAAAATGGAACGATATGTTAAGATTGATTGAAAGCTATGTCGGCACTGCTACTCATCCTACAACCTACACAGCTTGGGTGTACTGTACGATAATGACTTGGCGATATTGGCTTTAGTAGACAGAGGCACCCCAAAGGCCTGGGACAGATAGCAAAAACAGTGTTTGCTCGGGTAGGAGAAAGGCAGATTAGGGCGTATATAAGCTTAATTGTGTGTGCAGAGGGCAGAGGATACACATAAAAAATCGTAAAGATCTGGCGATGATTACCTGAGCACCATTAGCGTTTAGGTTTGCCTTTTCTCGGAAGGATGATGTTTTCCGTTTTTGTTTCGCCTGGTTGTAGCGTCAACATCACGGAAACATCATAAAAGTTGTGCTTTGTGCAGTTCAGGTAGTAATCAGATGGCGCAACGTTTGTGAGACAGAAATAACCCTGTTTGTCCGTAGTTGTCGTTTCCACGACTACACCGGAATCACGTGTGGTTAGCGTAACAGTTACGGTTCTTAACCCTGTACCCTTGACGTCCGTTACCTGCCCCTCTATTGTGCCACTTTGTGTTAGTAAAGTAAAAGTACCGTTATTCGCTGGCGCGGTTCCTATTTGATAGTTCGGATAGCCTTCCGCCAGTTGTATATTAGCGAAGTCCATCCAGCTCGTGTCACCTGATACACCAATAACGCTGAAGTTAAGCAGTACGACAGAGCCTGTCGAACCGTTCTGTATTGGATCTGCGTCTACGGAATTATACACTATTGCGACCCTGGTGCCCCAATCATGGTTAAAATAAGCAGGAATATCCCAGTCTGACGTTAGTGTACCTCGCTGGACATCAGTGACGTTTAGGACACGGTTATCGTATAACACATCAAATTTTATACATGGCACAGGTCCATTCTGCACATTGGTAATGTTTACGGGTATCAATACGTGAGTATTCTTGTATCCGCTTGTATCGCCCACGCCGAAGTTAGTTGCGGTAGGCAGTGATAATGTAAGTGCGGCAAACGTTCCTAATGTCGCAGTTAACAATAATAAGGTTATACCGATTACCAATCCCCTTCGCTTTTCAAACATTTATTAGTCAGTCACCCCACATTTGTGCTATATTAGTCCTGCATGTGGTCGTCTTTCATCTGTGCTAAGACACACCACGACTGAGAACATTATAATATGGATATTGGAGGAACAGTGTTTTAAGTTTTACCATAGCCCAATAACTTTTTGCACAGGTTCGCAATAAAAATTTCGACCATATCAAAAAATAGTTTAATATGTGTGGCATTTTGATTCCGCTGAGCCACAAGCGGTATGCCTAAAAAATCTCAAGAAAGCACCTTTCGGGTGCAAATCAATAGTAGCTATGGCTAAGCATTGATCCCAAAACTTCGTTTTCTATCGGTGATCCATTCTCATACAACGCGAATGCCATTCCATGTGTATAATAAGAAGATGGACAATTTGGCACCCATTTGTTTGCTTTCGTAATAAAGTCCTCGAATGTCGCCTGCCTTAAACTTCTCTGTAAATATCCGGCGTATCTCCTTTTGGTTCCACGGCTGTACGCACCGTAAAGAATCATTGATGTCTTAATGCCCGTAGCATTATAACCAATAGTTGCGCTAACGATTTTTTTTACGAGTTGCAATTCAAGATTTATTCTCTTGCGTTTTTTACCTTTGCTGCACAAACACCCGTCCTATATTATCTTCACCCCAACCTCAGTCTTATCCACCGCCACCAGATGGACATGCTGCTCATCACCATAAAAATCAACCACCACATAATTACCTGTTTCATATACTTCATACCTACTTTCGTTCAAGCCCGAGTCTGCCAGCGTATCATTAAACCATTTACCCCAGATGGTCGGATACTCAGTTGAGATATTGAGACTCAAATTATGGAATTTCGTACTGATGCTATCGTACCACCCCACGTTCCAATTCTCTACTGACGTTGCTGTCGTACCAGAGTGCGTGTCGTTGGTTCCGGTCAGATCAATCATAGAAATATCTATTGTTGGGACGCCGCTTACATTATTGATAAGAATAGGCGGCGGTTGTATGACAATACCCTCTTCTTCTCCTCTCTCTCTCTGGCATTTCAGCACCGCGCCGTGCTCATACGCAATCTCCTGATTCGGGTAGTAGATGTGACCGCTTTTGTACTTTACCAGTCCCGTGGATTCGGCAATAACCGGAGAACCTCTTGACGTGTCGGAAGTGTTGTAGGCTATGTTAAAATCACTAAATACTGGTGTCATCGTTTCGTCATAAGTGGATAACTCCACACGATACTGTATATACTGGTGCCAATCGAATGCAGAATCTAAGTCGGTTATGTTCTGTCCTTTTGCGACTGCGTCACAGTTTTCCCACAAGGTTGCGTTTCCTTCTATCTCTTCGTAAATGCTTGTTCTTACTTTTACTATAATTTCTGTATTGTCGTTTGTGTCTTCGTTCCACGTAATGTTGCCGTAGCAGGTAGTTGTATTTCCGGTGTCAAAGACTCGGGACTCGTAGAAACCACTGTCTTCATAAAAAATTCCTGAGATGTATGCTGTTTCTGTTTTGTTAAAAACACCCTCTGATCCGACTAATCCATCGGTTCCACTCAGAACCACTGGAGTAGCACTACCACCCGCGCCTCATGTACCCAAAGTCACAGAAGGATCTCGTGCTGGGTCGTCATAAAACGATGAATTTCCATAAAATATCTTTATTATTCCGCCGCT
>DAOUUS010000251.1 GCA_030668065.1 Candidatus Methanophagales archaeon | reverse complement strand
CTATCGTCCTCACATCTGTTATATTTCCCTCATACGTTCTGAAAAGGACGGGCAAACCTTTGTTCTTCGTCACGACCAATCCAATGTTTATCTGAGACAAGCTGTTATCATCCCGGCTGTACCCGAGTCGCGCTTTAGGCAATTTTGTCGAATAAAAATACGTGGAGGTGATGTCATAGATCAAGGTGGACGATTCTGTTTCAAGATGCTTTATTTTGTTGAACAGCTCAATGCACACGTCCACGATACCCTCAGGGCCTATTTTACCGCAGGTCTTCATTACCGCACCAAGATTACTGGAGTTTAGTTTCTTGGGGGTGATGCCTGTGAGTTCTTCCAATTCTGTGTCCTGATACCACTTGGAAAACTTGTTGAGAGTTTCTCTATCGATTATATGGTTGATTGCAAGCGATGCAAAGACTTTGCCCACGGGCAGTCCTCTCCTTGGAATCAATCCGTTTATTAGCTCGATAAGTCCGTATTGTTTGAATAAATCGTAAAGGACGGCTATGTCGCCGTATTTCACCGATTTTGTAACCTCAAACTCTTTGAAGCGTTTTTTCGGAGGCTTTATCTGCTTTTCGCCATCTTTTGGCACTTCTATACATAAATAGCGGGTATTGCGGTGTTTTACTTTGCCCGTACTATCTCTGTAGTTCTCCCGCACATACACATATACGCGCCCCCCTCGCTTTATTCTTGTTTTTGCCACGTAGCCTGCATATGGGCTACGAGCATATAAGGCTTTTGACATGTTATGAGTGAGTAAAACTCCTTAGATTGCGCGTTATTAGAGTAACGTGATATGGTGGCCTATAAAACTCGTAATGTCTGGTTAGAATCACCATTTGGAGTTCTCTGCGGATTTGTCAGCGGGTCCGTGTAGACCACGGATCTTCCACACACATTTTCTACTCCTCAAATCCCTGTTTTTGGACTTGAATTTTTATCCTCTTTTTCTACGTTGTTTTTTTTTGAACGCCGCCCCAGTATCTTTTTATCTAATGTCGCTATAATATCCGTTCAATTGTTCTGACAGTCTTGTCAAATCCATACAGCTCTGTAACTTTGTCTCAATATCCTCAGGTGTTTTGTTGTGAGGCACTCCCGCACCCGCTTTCTTTTTATTCAAGCCCGGAATCCTCTCTATTGCATATCTGTTAGACCAATGGTAGTATGCTCCAACAGAGATGCCCTACTCCTCAATTATATCCTTTATTGTCACTCAAACTTCTCATGTCTCAAATCATAACATTCGTGTGAATATTATTGTGACGGTAGCGGCCTTAACACCTTTTTGATTATACTGGCTGACCCGAACATGGTATAGCCTAAAAAACCAAATGTTAAATATTTGTGTTTTTATATATATTCACAAGTCCATTCTAAATTAAGATCAAGAGCTAAAAAATGGATACATATTACCTGACGCTAGTGCTGTACTTAATCCTGATTTACTGGTTTATTGTGGTAGTTCTCGACAGGAAGGGCATTTTAGAGCGATACAATATCTCTGCATACGGCCCCATTCTGATGATAAGGACATTGAGAGGTCAAGAATTTCTGGACAGTATGGCAAAAGGCGAACAAAGGAAAAGATTCTGGCGGATTTATGCCAATATCGGCACTGTCTTAGTACTTATAGCCATGGTGTTCATGGTTGTCCTCGTGATGTCTAGCGTGTACTTAACGTTTTTGATGCAGCCGGAACCAACGGAGTTACACGAACCACGTAATTTGCTGCTTATACCAGTATTAAATGAGTTTATACCTATGTGTGCCTGGATCGGGTTTGTAGTTGCGTTAGTTGTGCATGAATTTTCGCATGCTATTTTGAGTGTCGTAGAGCGGATAAAAATAAAGTCAATGGGGCTTTTAGTCCTGGTGGTGCCGATAGGTGCATTCGCAGAGCCTGATAGCGAACAACTATTTGGTAAAAAAGAAGAAAAAGAAAAGAATAAAGCGGAATACCCGTTAGAGCCGGATAAAGATGCGGAAGACGGGAAAAGTAAGAAAATAGCAACGTCTCGTGAACGAACACGTATACTTTCCGCAGGTGTAACAAGCAATTTCTGTGTGGCATTAATCGCATTTGTCCTATTCTTTGGGATTCTATTTTCCATTCAGCCCGTCAGTGACACGGTACTTTATGTTTATGATGTCGCCGAAGGCAGTCCAGCGGAAAAATATGGTATCGCACCGGAAACGTTCATCACAAAAATTGATGGTTCAAAGGCTATGGGCGTAGAAGGAATGAAACTTGTGCTGAAAGAACGGGGTGAGATCTCGCTCACGGTACTGGACAAAACGAGTAAAGAGAAGGAGATAATCGTAATTGACGGCACTGAGCGAGAAGGAGTGGCAATAGTAATGGTGGAATGGGGCACACCTGCTGCTAACGCTGGTATGAATGAGGGTATGTGCATAATAAGGATGGACAACAAGAGCATAACCGGGCGTAAAGATTTCCATGAGTTCATGAATCATACTTTACCCGGGCAGGAAATAGAAGTGCAAACCGGGGAAGAAACGTTTATTGTAGAGCTGGCAAAATCACCGTATTACGCTAATAGAGGCTATTTGGGCATTAACATTGCCAATAAACCCTTGGGTATGACAGTGCTGGATTTTTCCATAACCGGTTACCTGCACTATCTGCGTGGTGTATCCCATTCTCTTCTGGCTCTTTCACCCCGCGGGTGGCTGATGTTGACAATCATGCCTTTTGGGACGCTCGATCAGGGTG
>DAOUUS010000104.1 GCA_030668065.1 Candidatus Methanophagales archaeon | reverse complement strand
TGGTATTTAAGAACTCCCGGCGTCCTCGTACCCCATCTCGTTTTCTAAGCCGGTTCAGAAAACTCCACAACTCCAGCAGGTATCGCAGGCAGCCCCAATCGTGGGAATCATAGTCGAAGCCATTGGGTTGTACTCCGGTATCGGATAGTGCGCGGGCTTTCGCAAGAATGTGATTCTTCACCATACGATGATGAAAGTAGGTAGAGTTTATATAGGTTATGTTTCGCGTTGAGTATACCTTCCGCAACTTTTGATTGAGTAATAAAACTGAGCTATTTGTGTGAGGAAACTACTTTGGATTTTAGAGAAAATAGAAACCCTAAACCTCGAATCACTGCCTTCCTCGTATGACGCAATGGCTCTTGGATATGTAACTCCAGTTAAGGATCAGGGTGCTTGCGGTAGCTGCTGGCTCTTCGCAGCGGCGGCAGAACTTGAATCCCGTGTTCTAATGACAGAAGGCGTGGAGTTTGAGTTCTCAGAACAGGAACTCGGTGATTGTAACATCTGGTCCTCTATTGGTGGCCACGATTTCTGTGACGGTGGGCATACACGCATGGTTATTAACTACATGACTAAATACGGTGCAGGTGATGAGGCCTGCCATCCATATGTTGCGATGCCGCAAACCTGTTATGATTGTAGTCCACGCAAAAATGTTAATAACTGGCGGATGATTACCGGTGCGGACGGAGAAAGTCAAATAGAAACAATAAAAAATGCGGTACTGGTGTATGGAGCGGTATCCACCCATATACATGGCAACGATACCGGATTCTTGCATTACAAAGGTGGCGTCTATGAGTATTGGGGTTCAGAGAAGGTAGATCATTCGCTGGAACTCATTGGCTGGAATGATACGTTGCCACATTCTCATGGTACCGGAGCCTGGCTGGTAAAGAACAGTTGGGGTACCGATTGGGGTGCTTCTGGCCCCTACCCCGGCTGTGCATGGGTGGCATACGGCGCAGCAAACATTGGTGAGTTCACGAATGCAATCGCAAGCTACAAGGATCCGGATGACGTAATTTTTTATCATGACGAATGCGGATGTCTGGGCTATGATTATGGCGGCTGGGGACCGACAGCCTACGGCGCAGTACGTTTTACGCCTTCGCAAGACTTGACATTAACCGCAATTGACTTCTGGACCGGATATAGCAACATGGAATACGAGATCACGATATTCGACACTTTTAACGATGATTCTTCCGGGTACTCATTTACAGACCCACTTGGGACCACACAAGTAGGAACCATAGATGAGGTGGGCTATTACTCGATACTTCTGGACACACCGGTGCCGTTGGTAAGCGGAGACGATTTCATTGTGCAGGTAAAATTTACGGCACCCGGAAATGACTATCCCGTGCCAATTGACTATTATAACTCGTCCAAGCTACCCGCATGGTCGGAGATTGCAACATTCTCTGGTGAGAGCTATTGTAGCGAGACGGGTACCCTGTCTGGTTCCACAATACCTTATGACATAGGTATAAGGGCAAGAGCCGAAGAACGCTCTGCCACTCCAACCATAACCTCTTTCTGCCCTCTACCTGCTGTAAACGATATAGAAGGTGCCACGAGAACCTTCAACATATCCATTGACCAGGAAGTAAACATAACCTGGCTACTAAATGAGGTCGTGGTTCAAAAGAACATGAGCGTGAGTTCTGCATCATACACGAACACGAGTGCGGGTGTTGGAACTTGGAACGTCTCTGCAATCGGGACAAATGCTGATTGGACGGATATGCGGGTATGGACCTGGAATGTGACGGAAAAACCAGTCCCAATTGCAGCCTTTACCTATTCGCCACAGAATCAAGTTGCTAACCAACCGATAACATTCAATGCTTCAAATTCCACAGCCTCCGCTAAAGCTATCGCAAGCTACGACTGGAACTTTTGGGATGGTGTAACAGGAACGGCAAAAATAGTGTCGCATTCTTATACTTCAGCCGGTAACTACTCGGTAACATTAACAGTAACAGATAAAGCGGATTTAACCAATTCCACTTCTAAAACTGTCACACCAAACATATAAGAATTTACAACAGTACTGACACATTATCCGAAGGGCATTGGTGCGGTTACCGTGAAGGGGACCATAACATCACTCTCAGTACGGAAATAACGCTTTTGAAAGATCATGAATACAACTATACAATTGTTACCGGTTCTTACCCGCAAATACATCATACCGCTAGGCTGGAGATTGCGGCGGGGGTTATTACCTGCTCCGAGTTCATAGACCTAAATGGGAACAGATACAACGATTGGATACCCGCAATCATGTTATTCCTTTAGATATAGGACACTCCCAGTAAATAGTGTACCCATTTTGATAAAAATCATAGACACTGATTTCACCGATTTTTACGGACGCTACTGTCCTGTTTATTACGTTTTTACGGGTTGAATAAAAATTAAAAAACTACACTACTTTAAATCTGTGTTAATCAGCGCTAATCGGTGTCTTAAAAATTCTTGAAAAATGATACAGTCCTGGTAAAATATTAGTTGTGAGTTCCCTTAAAGGTATTCATGCAGGAATTAGTCTTTGATACCTCTGCTTTAATCTCATTAGAGGTTGTTAATTTGATACGAGAAAGGAGAACGTGGGGGATAACCTATTTATAGGACTGCAAAAACGTTATGGGGTGTGAAGAACGTGGGGAATGATCAGCAGATGACAAAACTCTCTTTCTTTGCTACGCTCGGGATGCACCCGATTCCAATAACTTTACGAATAAAGCCCTATTATATCCGATAAAACCGCGCTTGCCGCTTCTATCGGCCCCGCGCCCTTCCCGATGACTGTGATTTCACCTGCCAAATCCGTTTTTATTGTTGCTACATTCAGCGTGCCACAAACATTCAACGGATCGTCTTTTGGTACCAATCGCGGTGCTACTTCCAGCCGACCATCGCTATCCACGTCGCCTATCAATTTTATTACATAGCCTGCATCATCCGCCAGCTTCAACGCATCAAGTGTTATCTCTGTGATGCCTTTCACCGTTACGTCTTTATACGTTGCATTCATACCAAAAACTGAATTAGCTAAGATAACGAGTTTCACCGCGGTATCTACCCCTTCTACATCTTTGGTCGGGTCGGTCTCGGCGATTCCAATCTCCTGCGCTTCCTTTAACACATGCTCGTACGGTAGATTCTCATCCGCCATCCGCGTTAGAATATAGTTGCAGGTGCCATTCAAGATGCCCTTTATGGACGTTACACCATTACCCGCGAGATTATCCTGCACCAGCGAAATTATCGGCATAGCACCGCCTACCGACGCTTCAAACTTCAGCTCGCGCCCTCTTTTCGCTGCGAGATCCATCAACATCCGATAGTCCCGCGCAATGGGCCCTTTATTCGATGTTACTACATGTCTGCCCGAGTCCAATGCCGTTATAATATGCGTCAAGCCCGGCTCGCCTGTTTCTACATTCGTGGGCGTTGTTTCTACCATGACATCGTGCTCTATGTCTCTTATTAGTTCCAGGCCGGTCATATCTCCAGGATTATTCCCGGCTTTTAGTGCTTGTATCGCTTCTTCGCTCAAGCCCTGCTCGTCTGCGATCACGCCTTTCAAGTCTGCAATGCCTACTACTTTCAGGTCTATACCGTATTTACTCGCGATGGCCTCTCGTTTTCGTCTTATCACTTCTGCCACGCCGTTGCCCACGTATCCAAACCCGATTATCGAAATCCGTACCGTCTTTTGTTTCGTCTTCATCTTTTTACACTCCGGTTAAATAGACGCGATAACCATAATCCCTTTCTTCTCCGCTGCCGCTTCTAATATAGCTAAAGCGTCCTTCAGCTCTTCTGTTCCTACCGCACTGATCGTGACAGAAGCCGATGATTTCAGCTCCACCCCGGGCATCGAGAGCGACAGTTCTACTACTTCCGCGAATCCTGTGCGGTCTATACTGTCTATCGTCTCGCGTATATCCGAATGTACTATATGCCCGATTAACAGCACGACCATAGAATCCATCAGTCGCTCTTCTCCTATTCTTACAACGTTCACGCCCCGTTCCTTTAACCTTTCCACTAATACGCTCAAATTACGATCCTCTATCTCAAGAACCAGTTGAAGTGGTATTCTGCCCGAAGGTGTTTTTTTATCGCGGTGATGCACTACGCTGCGGATATTGCCTCCAAAGTCCGATATGGGCTGCAATGCGAGTACTAACTGGCCCGGTATATCTTTCAGTTCGATGCTCATGGATACTTTCATGGTAATCACTCTTTTGTTTATATTGGAGCGGTAAATAAAAATGGCTTCTATCTACGTCTGTGTTCGGTACTGTTAATTGTAACTATAACTGTGTCCTTTTACCTCGTCCATTCGTTCTTATATTACTCCTTTTTACTGTTTCCCAATAGCATGACTTTACCACATTATCTCCGAACAAATGCAACGGTTATTCGTTCTACAGTAATGCTCTTTTATGTGCTTTAACCTGTTTATCTTGAAAAGAGAGCTTAAGAAGCCAGTGTCAACGATTATCATTTCATCCTGAGACTCCGTAGCATTTTCGCTCCTTCTTCCAGCTCCTCTACTGTTTCCACACCTCTTCGTATCTCAATGCCGCTTTTTACCAATATCTGCTTCATCTCTTCGTAATCTACATCCGCGATCTCGGCAACCTTCCCCAACGAATAGCCCTCTTTATACAATTCAACTGCTATTGAAAAGTTGTTCCGGGAATTCTATGTTTATTCCCATTTCCTTTTACCTATCCTTTCAAAAACTCACTTATCCATACATCAACCAAATTCGTGCAGAAGCTTCTTACTTTTTCTTTGTATTCATCATCCAAATATCCTAATTGCTCTTCCTTCATAAACCGTGAGAATTCATCTACTTGTGTTGTGAATTCCTCGCTAAAGCCTTCAGTGTAATTCTTTAGCACCGAAAGCTTATCCCTGTATTCCTCTGTTTTTGCATTCTGATTGCACATTCTATCGAGTTCTCGAACTGTTTTAAAAGACAATGCAAGCCTCGCCGCATCCCTTTTGGAGAATGTCTTCTTCAATTCTGCCCCTACTGCTTCTGGCGACATGCTTGCATCGCACATATATTAAAACTCTTCTTCATATCTTTTCAAATTAAGAAGGGCGTCTCCTTTGTTATTCCACGCAGAAACATTTTTTGGATCAACCTTTAAAGCCTTGTCATAGCATTCTATCGCTTCTTCGTAGTTCTTTGATGTGAAAAGGGCCCATGTTCCTTTGCTAATCCATGTAGCAGCAGCCTTCCTTTTCTTTCCAAACAATCTCATCAGTCCACCACAAACAGCTCATCCAATTTCATCTTGACCTCATCAACTTTCCACACTTTCAACTTGGCAACAACCTTTGCAACCATCTTCTTTTCAATCGTAAATATAGAATCCACCTTCACATAACTTTCAACCTCTAAACACCCACTCTCTACGTCTTTATTCGTTATTTTAATTACCCACTCTCTCTTGGGTTTAGACGTTATCCTCAGGACAACGACATCTAAAGAAGTTACATTATATCTGGAGTTGCTTATCACAAGCGCAGGTCTGAATGAACTTTGATCTTTTCAAGTCGCTGTAGGAGAACTCTATCAGAACGATGTCTCCTTGTTCCATCTCACTCCTCTGCTACAAGCTTTTTCGCTGCATATTCTTTCCAGACGTCGTCCGAGTTCTCCCAATCCACTTCCATCTTCACCTTCTGGAAAACAATTTTACCTCCCTCTGCCGAGACCGCCAAATAATCGCCTTTATCTTATCCCAAATGCCTCTCTTATTGGTTTCGGAAGCGTTATCAAACCTTTTGAAGATACTTTTACCAGCATCTTTGCATCACCATTATAACTTAGATTCTAAGAATATAAAGCTAACCCAAAATCCCCCTCATTCAACC
>DAOUUS010000212.1 GCA_030668065.1 Candidatus Methanophagales archaeon | reverse complement strand
CTTTTACTATTTACCCACTAAGGGTAAATACACACTTAGCGTAACCTAATATATATGAGTTTCTATTTCGCTCGGCATTCCAAAATTGAGATGCTCGTTTGTGAGGCGTTATTTCATACCGAATTAACATTCTGTCATACGGGTTGTGATTAGTATTACAAAAGTGTGAATGCACGTTCTAGGATGTGCTGCAAGTAACGCCAAATAACCGTTATGATTGAGTTTTAGGTCTTGTCACCCTCTGCTAACATCAGTTCGCATTCCCTATTTGCTTCTACTCTTACCTTTGCGAAACCTGCCTTTGAAAGTTCGTATTCTAAACGTTTCATCGTGAAATATTTAGTCGCATGTGCTTTGCTTTCCATCGCGAAATACTTCTTCGCATGGCTATGACTTCTTGTCCTTGCGACTCCGCCTACCCAGTCAATAACGAAAATTTTACCGCCTGCTTTTAGCACACGCACCGATTCCTGCAACGTATCCCTGAGATTCGTCATCTCGTGTAGCGCCTTTAGCGATACTACTACATCGAAGCTCTCGTCCGCAAAAGCCAGCTTCTCCGCGGATTGTACCTCAAACGCGACTTCGCTTGTATGTGCTTTCTGCTTCGCAGTTGCTATACGCTCGTGCACCGGGTCAATTGCTGTAACTTTACCACCTGTCACCTCATTCAAGTGGATTGCCAGTTTGCCCGTGCCGCACCCAATATCAAGTATACTTAGTCGCGTATTCCGCTTTTTATCTTTTTCTAGCAATAGCCGCTCACATAGCTTCTTCACCAGTTCGGTTTCGTTCTCTAACAACTCCATTATAATCACACTCAATAGCCAGTAGTCTCAATTGATAAAGTAATATTACGAAGTCACTGCTAATATAACTGTTATATATGGCAATGCGAAATGGTAATATGAGGGTGCAAAAAAAGATGAACTCGGAAGTGAAATTAGGAACGCCGGTTATAGTGTTGAACGAGAAAGTATACGTGGAATCGGTAGGTAAAAAAGGAGTGGAACTCGCGAAGATCTGTGAAGAGGTTGCCGAGAAGCAGGGGATAAGTATTGCTATATGCCCTCAGCAAGTAGAACTTGCGAAGATAGTATCTTCAGTAAATATACCCTGCTTCGCACAGCACGTGGATGCCGTGTCGCCGGGCAGTCATACGGGATCAGTAACGCTGGAATCTGTAAAGGAGACGGGAGCTAGGGGGTCGCTTGTAAACCATTCGGAGCACCGGCTGAAAATAGCGGATATTGATTTTATCGTGGATAAAGCGGCGAGCTTAAACCTTTTGACTATTGTTTGCACGAATAATATCGCAGTGAGTAAGGCAGTTGCAGAATTGAAGCCGTATGCCATCGCAGTTGAACCACCAGAGTTGATAGGTAGCGGCAGAGCGGTATCGCAGGAGGACCCGGGGATAGTAGAAGACACGGTAAGAGTGGTGAAGCGTGTGGATGAGAATTGCGTGGTGCTCTGTGGTGCCGGAGTCACGAACGGGGCGGATGTGAAAGCTGCGATTGAACTGGGTGCAGATGGCGTGTTGCTTGCCTCTGGCGTGGTGAAGGCGAAAGACCCGAAACGGGCTCTACTGGACCTGGTAACAGGGTTATGAACCAGAACAAAAACAGATAATTTCACTCTGGTGGTGGTTACCGTTCCCGCGATAGTGGCAGAGGATTTGAAGAAGCAGTTTGGCGAGCTTGTTGCTGTGGACGGTGTGAGCTTTACCGTGGAGGCAGGAGAAGTGTTCGGTTTTCTTGGTCCGAATGGCGCCGGCAAGACCACCACGATGAAGATGATCCAGTGTGTGTCGCCCAAAACAGGTGGAAAGCTAGAGGTGTTTGGTATGGATGTGAGTACACATCAGCGCGAGATAAAAAAACTTTTGGGCGTGGTGCCACAGGAGAACAATCTTGACCCGGATTTCACGGCCTATGACAATCTTATGGTATATTCACGCTATTTTGACATTCACCGTGCGAAGGCAGAGCGGGCAATAGAAGAGTTTTTGGATTTTGTTCAACTGCGCGAGAAAAAAGATACTTTGATAGAACAGTTGTCGGGTGGAATGAAACGGAGGTTGATACTTGCAAGAGCTCTTATCAATATGCCACGGCTGCTGATTCTCGATGAGCCGACCATTGGACTTGACCCGCAAGCAAGACATCTTATCTGGGATAAACTTAAAAGCTTACAGTCGCAGGGGATCACGATTGTGCTCACCACCCACTATCTTGAAGAAGCGGCAAGGTTGTGTGACCGACTGGTGATTATGGATTATGGCAAGATCATAGTAGAAGGGACGCCTGACGAGTTGGTCCAAGAATACGCGGGAACGCGTTCTGCTACGCTTGAAGACGTGTTCTTAAAGCTTACCGGAAAGAAACTCAGGGAGTGACAAAAAATATGACTTACTTTGCATTACCTCGGCTCAGTAATCGTGTGTGGAAGGTTTGGCATCGAAATAAAGATGTGTTCATGAAGACATACAAGGTGAATTTCCTACCGCCACTCTTAGAACCCATCCTCTATCTTTTTGCGCTTGGTTTTGGAGTTGGTAGTTTTATAGACGTTATCGAAGGCATGTCCTATCCCCAATTTATTGCTCCTGCTCTGATTTCCATTTCGATTATGAATTCAGCTTTTTTTGAATGCACCTATGGCTCGTATGTGCGAATGTATTATCAAAAAACATTTGATGCCATAATCGCAACCCCGCTGAGCATAGAAGAAGTGATAGCGGGTGAGCTTCTCTGGGGCGCTACACGAAGTCTTATCTATGCAACGATTGTGCTGATAGTGATCGCGGCTTTTGGCCTCATCGAACTACCTTCTGCCCTACTGATAATACCTTTTTCCTTCATTGCCGGTTTTCTCTTTGCAACTATTGGCATGTGCTTTACCGCCATCAGCCCTAACATAAATTCGCTGAGCTATCCCACTTTTCTATTCATAACGCCAATGTTCCTCTTCAGTGGCACCTTTTTCCCGATGTCGCTTCTACCAGAGCCGGTACAGTATTTTGCCCTGGCGGTACTGCCGTTAACACACGTTGTAAGTATTGTACGCGCGTTAACGCTTGCAAACTTCAGTGGATTTTTACTGGTTAGTTTTGCATGGATTATTATTGTTTCTCTGGTGTTGTTTGTGCTGTCGGTGAATCTGATGAAGAGGCGGCTGATTGTTTGAAGTGGTAGGAGGGTATATCAGAATGGATAAAGGCATCCGAATTCATATTAGTTCATGGAAAATCTTCTTAACCAATGATCTATTTCGACACAGATTAACACTAATTAACGCAGATGAAAGAATATAAACAGCGTGATATAAATCAGTGCAATCTGTGTGGATCTGTGTCGGAAATGAGTTGTTATAGGTCATTATTTATGTTGTGCCGTACTTAACCGAACACCTATGGGG
>DAOUUS010000183.1 GCA_030668065.1 Candidatus Methanophagales archaeon | reverse complement strand
CAAGGAATAGACTTGAGGGTACGTATCTATCTACGGTAAGGTAAAACTCAAAGTCGCTCGCCCTTCGACATTAACCGCGATGATAACAAAAGCGGCAGTGGAACTGAATTCATAAATTTGATGCCGGATGCTTATATTTTTATTATACCTTCGAAATCAGTCAAATTTAGAAGACATGTACTGCTGACGCTTTAAAAGTAATATATACCAACATGCCTTCTCTTAAAGCCAGATCCTCAAAGGACCTCTTTGTTATTACCACCGCAAACGAGATGCCTACATCTACTTCTATCCTCATGATTGCACCCCAATCTATGATCTCTGTTATCTCACCCCGGTATGTATTTCTGGCACTTGTCTCGATTCTTTCCGTTGCAACCAATATGTCCTCCGGTCTGATTGAGATAAATACGTCACCTGATTTACAACTCGTAGATACGATCAATATCCCATTAACGTCAATATAGGCAATACCTGTGTCCGTATCATTAACCGATTTACCCTTAAATAAATTCTCAACACCAACAAAGTTTGCAACGAATTCCGAATAGGGCTTTCTGAAAACCGCTTCGGGTGTGCCCACCTGCAAAATTTGCCCCGCATTCATCACTGCTATCCTATCAAACCAATGCAATAGCCTCTGAACGCTCATGAGTAATATGAATAATAGTTATGCCCATTTTTTTGTTTATCTGTCGCAGTTCACGCATTATCTTTTCTTTTGTACTGATGTCCAAAGCGGCTAATGGCTCATCGAGTAGAAGCACCACTGGTTTTGTAACAAGCGCACGAGCCAAAGCCACTCGCTGTGATTCGCCACCCGAGAGAGTATCAGGCCTTCTGTGCAGAATAGGCAGAATATCCAAAAAATCTACTATCGCTGCGAAATCCGAAGAATCTTTCTCTTTTAGCCCAAACCGGATATTCTCTTTTACCGTTAGATGGGGAAAAAGCATGTAATCCTGATATACAATACTTATATTCCTCTTTCTTGGCTCTGCCCTTGTTACATCTTGCCCATTTATGTATATTAAACCTTTTTTTGCTTGGTACAGCCCCGCTATCGTTTCCAAAAGAACGCTCTTCCCTGATCCTGTGGGTCCAAGTACGACAAAATATTCGCCACGCTTAATTTCCAGGTTCACGTCCTTTAGTATGAACTCGGCAAGGTCCACGGTTAAATCTACAATTCTAATCAAAATCTTCCTCCTCAAAACCGCTCGAAAATACACAACGCGAGGAGAGATATGATAATCAAAAGAGTAGCAGAGGCAATTGCGCCATCTAAGTTGCCACAGGACAGGTTGAGAAAAAGGGCGATTGGTAACGTTTCTGTCTTCATCGCGATAGCACCTGCAAATATTAATACTGCTCCGAATTCCGCCATGCCTCTTGCCCATGTAATGACTGTGCTTCCTATAACTCCCGCTATCGCCATCGGTAAAGTGACCTTAAAGAAAGCTTCAAATGGCGTTTTACCCGGCGTTTGTGCTACGAGTTCGTATCTCGGATCAATATCAGAGAAAGCAGAGGTGAGTATCCTTGTGGTATAAGGTGCATTAACAAAGAATTGTGCTAATACAATTGTGCAATGGCATATGCGGTTGGAATGGAAACGGCCAAACAAAGCAGGGTGGATATTATCGCGGTTAGCAGACCTAAGAGAAAAGCAAAGCGTATCTCCTCACTTTGAATATTTGATAGCAAGCTCTGGGGACTGGATCTTACCACTATGCCTAATACTACGGCTAAGATAAAAAAAGTGAATAGAATAGAGATAACAATGGTTACTTGTTTAAAATTAAAGATGTTCATCGCATTTGTCATTGCTTTACGTACTCTGAGGGCAGTATCTTTGAATACCCAGGACGTGAGCAGGTCCTGCGGCTGTGGTCCCGTAAAGAACAATTGGTTTCCCGGATGATAAGATTTCGTTGTATGTTTTATTGACAAAAATTGATCCTGTCGTCACGATCAAATCACACCACAGACGGATTTCCGGTGCCGCGGAAGGGCTTTCTATTGCAACGCCGTTTCTTTTAGACTTGATATAATCAGGATCCATGTCTGTAACCCTGATTTGAAAGGGCACTGCTAGATTTTCCAATAATCGCGGCTGCAGGCCAACAAGCCATATCTTTGGATATCCGTACCTTTCCGTGATATATTCCACTATTTCTCTGCCACACTGCATCATACCCTCATTTCTGCAATGCCTCGTATTTTCTATCTTTTCTCGGTGTCGAAGTAATGCGTTCAATGTAGAAATAAAGACGGCTCTCTGAAAGTTGTCTTTTAGCTCCAGCGCAATCACATCGCATAAAGTTCCCCGATAATTCCCATACCTGTCTGTGTACGCCTGACCTCTGGAATCAAAGATGACGGCTTCCATCAGCTTCTCTTTTCCCTTCTGGATCGGGTAATCCATTTCTTTCGGATTACCAAGAGCGTCCTGGATTTTTAGTGGGCCTGCAAATACCTTTACTTCTGTCTCTAATCCAACCTCAGCACCTATCTCCGTTAACACTTTCCGCATACGCTCATAAACGTAGTCGCTATCCTGCATATGGCTCAAATCCGTTTTTCGCCCATATCTCAATATTATTCGTCACGGATAAAATCATGTATCCAGCTCTGAATCTCATCAATATTATCTTCGTATTTTATCGCGCCTTCTAGTTTGATGTCGCCGACAGAAATCTTCGGGATCTCTTCCTGCTTATGGCCTTCCACAAGTATCAGATCAGGTCGCGCAATCTCATTCAGAATATCCGCAATCTCCTTTAGTCCCATCCCTTTCTTGAAGATAAACGCGGTCTCATCCGGAGAAGAAGCGACTACCACGCTTGCACCGGCTTGTCCATGTTTCCATGTATCTTTTCCCTCTGTATCAATCGAGAACCTCTTTGGGATGTTCTTTATCGTCACTATCTTGTATCCATCATTCTTCAGCCACTTGATCAATTTCTCGATCAAAGTCGTCTTTCCGCTATTGTGATGTCCACAGATTCCGATTAGGTTATTCATTTCTCCATCACCAGAAACTCAATCGCATCCTCAAACTGCTTCACCTTACCGCCTCCCTGTGCTATTTTCGTCATCATCCTTTCCTCGTCCACCATCTTTAGCCCTGCAAGCATGTCCACGCCGTAATCAAATAAAACCGGTGACATCGGCGTGCTCGGGCCGATAATAATTGTAAGTCCCTGACTCAGCTCCAATAATCGCTCAATTGACTTGTTTATGACCGCGGAACTCTTCTTGCCAGCCGCGTTATCTATCAGTTTCATGATTCTACCACTCCCGTCAATAGCTAATTGGTTTTCCTTTTTAAAAGTAAAATATATCTGTTTGACTTATATTCTAACAAGGATGAAGAAGAACAATAGAGAAAATGGCATGGGCTGCACTGTCTAAAAACCAGTGATTTATCAACGCGGAGATCGCAGAGGGTGCAGAGTTTAAGACAAGAGCGTTCCAATCCACGCTGGGGTTTTCTGATGTCTCTGCGTTCTTCGCGCACTCTGCGGTAAAATTAAAGGATATAGTGATTTCGCAGATTACGAATAGGGCGGTTACCCGCCCCTCCTCATCTCAGAACGGTACGTGAAAGTTTCCCTTCATACCGCTCAAGCATTTCATAATTCACAGGTTTGCCTCCGTCATACAATGAAACACCATTCGGTAAGTCAGCACCCTTTCGAGTTAGGGCAAATTTTGTACCCCTATACCTTTCATTACAAGATGTCATTCGCTTTTTACCAAATCCTCTACCCCATAAGCCGTCGTTTGCCATCACGGGGTCTCTACCCGGATATTCCGGGAGCTTATGGGGCTTGACCCCAGTTCTACATCACAGATATTTATAAACACTTTAGAAGCCGTCTGTAAGCCGGGAATCGTTCGTCCATCCACTATCACGTCACTATAGCCATTATAGTCTGATTCCGTACCTTTTGGTCTAAGCGTAGCAGTCCGTTTTCGCTTATTATAAGTGACGACTCTTACAATGGTTCGCATTACGCTCTTCATGGTGTTTTTATCCTTGCAGTTGATCTAAACTGGACTTTCAGATT
>DAOUUS010000267.1 GCA_030668065.1 Candidatus Methanophagales archaeon | reverse complement strand
GCAAAGAAAGAGAAGCGACAACGAAGTGCGGGATTTGCGCGATTCCGTTGTGTGAAACATGTGCGATTGTAATAACGATAGAGGACACACATCCTGCACATCGTATTAAAGGCATAACGACACCGGGGATAACAGGCGAGGCAGTGAAGAGGAAGATAGTGTGCCCTGAATGCGTTGCCGAGGTGGATATTTTCTAAACATGACGACTAAAAAAAACAGACCTTTTGTATTCATAAATCTCGCAATGAGCGCGGACGGTAAGATTTCCACTGTGCACCGGCGACAGATCCGGATAAGCGGTAATGAAGACTTTGATCGGGTGGATGCGCTCAGAGCGGAATGCGATGCGATAATGGTAGGTATAGGCACGGTTTTAGCGGATGACCCATCTTTAACCGTGAAGTCCGAGAATAGACGGCGGGATAGGACGAAAGCGGGAAAAGATGCGAATCCACTGCGTGTCGTGGTAGACAGTAAAGCGCGGACGCCGATTGATGCGGAGATACTGAACAAGGGCGAAGGAACTCGTGTAATCGCGATTTCGGAACAGGCGATAGTAGAGGATATGGGCAAGTTGGGCGATAAAGCAGAGATTAATGTCTGTGGCGTTGATGAAGTGGACTTAAATAAGGTTTTATATTTGTTATGGCAGCGTGGCGTAAACCGGTTGATGGTCGAGGGCGGTGCAACGCTTAACTGGTCTTTACTCTCGCAAGAGCTCGTGGACGAAATTTATATATATGTCGGCAACATAATCATAGGTGGCGTGGATGCACCGACACCGATAGATGGTTCAGGGTTTATCAGTGAAGATGCGATGACGAAGCTGGAGCTTATTAATATCGAGAAGCTGGACGAGGGTGTATTGTTGCGATGGCGTGTTCGAAAAGAATAGGAAAGGAAAGGTGAGAAGAAATATGAACCGCCTGTTGATATAAAGGATATAAAGGATTTTACGTACATTACGAGCCGGAAACTGCTGAACGAGCAAGGTGAGAAGTGTGGCGAAGTCTTTATGTGGCGTAGAAAAGGCGAGTAAGAATTTAACTATAAGCTTAAGTGTCCGTATTGTGGTGAGGAGCAGGAGTCAAGCGTGGTATTCAAAAGCGACCTTACAGAGTAAGATGTAGCGACTGCGAGAAGAGTTTTATGGTGGAGAAGCGGGGTAAGAAGTAGTGCTAAACCACAAATTATCAAAGGGACTTTAGCAACTCTTCTGCTTTCTTCACGTCCGCTTCTCTTCCTCCTTCTTCAAATAAATCTTTTGCAATCTCTAATTCTTTCTTTGCTTCTTCTTTGTTTCCTGTTTCTGAATACAAGATGCCGAGATTTGCATGTGCTTCTGCGGAATCGGGGTTAATCTGTATCGCATCTCGGTATTCCTTCTCAGCATCCTTGGTGCTTCCCATTTCTTTTAACAAATTCCCAAGATTATTATGGGCTTCTGTAAAATCATGATTAATCCTTATTGCTGCTCGCAATTCTTTTTCTGCATTTTTTAGGTCTCCTGCATAATAATATGCCTGCGTAGTAGAAATGACCTTCTGATGTAAGTTTTTCAACATTAGATAACACACCCAAGATATTGATAATGTCAGGAATCTTTATCTCCTTTTTATCCTCGGAAATCTCGCTAAGTGGAATATTCGATTCTGTAAGTATCCTTGATGCCTCTTTAACTTTATCTGTATCTTCTGGACTGATACGATCTCTTATTCTTTTTTTTACGCTTTCAATTGCAGCTTTCAAGCTATCACTGTTTTCTAATTCATTTATTATATCTTTTTAATCGGAATCCCCTGAATAATGCACGAAAGTGTTGCTTTTTTTGTCAGAAAAGTCGTTATCAATGACTATATGTGCGTTTTTATCTTTGAAGGGAATTACAGGCATACCAAGTGCATCCATGATGCCCCATTCATAGCTGATGTTGTGTCGGAACTCGTTATAAACAACAATTCCAAAACTACACGATTTAATCACCTGTAAGATGCCTTTATCGGTATTTACACCAGCGGGAGTCATTCTGCCAGTTTTCACCTCAAATCCTCTTCCTTTAAAATAATCGGTTATTATGCGCTCAATTCTACTTGTAGAGCTCCCAAAGGTGTATGATAAATTCAAGAAACATGATTTCGGGTTGGTGATGGTTTTGGTGCGTGACTCTGTGCTCATAATAATATCTCCTTTGAAGATTATTTTATTTATATCTTTTCAATTGAACAGTAGTTCCGAACAGGGATAGTCCCGAATCAAAAATTAGCAAAGGAACAGACATGAATATAACAATTTTGAAAAAATAACCGAATATACAACTCCCTATCCCACATACCCACTCGAAACATATTTATAAGTACAACATCTCATCCAAAGTGGTAACAAAGATGCGTACACCAATATTGAATGGTTTTGGAACACAGGAGAGCGATCTTTTTCGATGCTTTCTGAGCTGCTGTGCCGCAACGGCGGCATTATAAAAGTACCAGATGGGGTAAAATACACACGGGATGACACAATAGCCGTAATCAGT
>DAOUUS010000306.1 GCA_030668065.1 Candidatus Methanophagales archaeon | reverse complement strand
GCTTTACCCTCCTGTGCCATGAACCAGGGCGTCACCCATGCCTCGCGCCACTCAATGTCCAGTATCTCATCGAATATATGGCGATACTTATCCTGCAACTGTTTCGAGTGCTCAATCACCTGCTCCTTCTTCCCTATCCACACGATCTCCACACGATGAAACTCATCAAGCCGCTCTATGCCATGAATACCGCCACTTTCATACCGATGTGACGTGCCGGACCGGTCAAAGACCTTAATCGGTAGTATATCGTCCGGCATGGTCTTACCCTGCAGGAACACCCATGAGGGTGGGCACTGCGCATAACACATCCCGCCTACATTCTCTATCCGCTCCATAATCATGTCCAGCGGTACCTCATTCGTGACTTTATAATAATCCATCACCTCTTCCCAGTATTCCGGGTCGCGCGACTTCGGCGTGCATACGTAATACGCCTCCGGGTAAATCCCTTTTGCATGGCCCGACCGCTTCCACACGTCCCAGGTCACGAGCTTAGGAAATATCATTTCGTCGTAGCCCATCGGCGTGAATATCTCTTCAAACAATATGCGTTCAAAAGCTCTAAAAATCTTCGTTATCTGCGGTCCGTATATGAACTGGCCTCGCCCGGCAGCATGCCGTATCCAACCACGATTCACCATCTCTTCCGTGGGATCTTTATCGAAGTGGTAAGGCTTCTTTTCGCTCTCAAATAACAATTCCCAGTGCTCACTTTTGCCTTTCCACTTCGCAGCTTCTTTCTTATCCTCCAGTAACTTTAGTAGCCTATCTGGAATCCTGTTTCCTAACGCAAACTCATCTACATCCAGGGATAGCTTCAAACGCCCGTTTTCATGGTTCATTTGCTTTACAAACGGTAGTTTCTTTAGCTGCCAGTCCTCGTCCCAATCCAGAGTCATCTCATAAACTTGTATTTCCACACCTCTCAGCCCTATCCGGTGCTTACCCAGGAATTTAGCCAATTCTTTCTTTAATCGGAGAAGCGCATCATGCACCCGCACGTACCGGTCAGAAACCAATTTCAACTCGAGCTTTTCCTCTGCCACGTTCCACCGGTCTATTGCAGCACCGCCACCCTTAGGTGCACCTTTCTTTAACAAGGTCTCGTTACAATACAGCACAAAATCAGCTATTTCCGCTGAACTTATTCCTGTTAAACTCCCGCTGCATTTAATAATCGCACTTAGTTGAAATTCCATTTCCGTCATTCCCTCTTCTTAAACCTCCTTCCTTGTTTCTGATTCTTCGTTCGCTGTCAATACCATATCCTGTGCCACCTTTGCGTTCATCAAATAATCATCCACGCTCGCTATTAGCGTCCCTATGTTATGTGTTTCAAAATACGTTATTGCGCTATTTGCCTTTATCTCCGTGTCCATATTGTTCATATTGTCCGACATCAAAGCAACCGCCACCAAATCGGCTTTTGTTCCGCTTATCTTTATGCTCGCTTTTATTCTCATCTGAACTTGAACGTTAAATTTAAATCCTAATCATTCCTACAAATATAAAAAATGTTCGATTACGTTGTAGTTGTAGTGGGGGAAGATTCAGAAGTGAAGAACCTGGAACGTACTCCGATACGAGGTGACGTGCTTCTCAACTCGATTTTTGTGCCCGTTTCCGAGAGCGCATGGAATGGTGCCGCGGGTAACGGTCTTGGTACTCTATTCGCAATAGAAAACGCGAGTAAGGCGATACGGGAAAAGCAAGGAAAAGAGTTAGTAGAAGAAGTAACCCGTGGCAAAAGCGTTCTTATTGTGCATACCGCGGGCAAAGGTACCAGAAACAT
>DAOUUS010000308.1 GCA_030668065.1 Candidatus Methanophagales archaeon | reverse complement strand
TCGCCGGATGTTATGGGTAGCGGAAGAGCAACACTACATGCCGCGCTTGTTGATGAGATAAAGGAACAAACAGCTTATGCACATCAGCACAACGTAAAGCTGAATATCGTAATGAACCCTTCATGCTTAGGTGGCTATCACCTGACATTGCATGGTTATAAGACGTTTGAATGGTATTTCAATGAGCTGAATAAAGCGGGCGTGGATGGCGTTACGGTGGCGGAGCCGTATTTTGTCGAGCTTTTAAGAGAACACTCGATGGAGACTGTCATATCATGCGTGGCGCATGTGGATTCGCCACAGCGTGCTGAATTCTTCGAAGCGCTTGGGGCTGATGCAATCGCCGTGGACACGAACATAAACCGCGACTTCGGGATATTAAAAGCGATAAAGAAAGCGGTCCATTGCGACCTCCGGGTACTCGTGAACGAAGGCTGTCTGTATAAGTGCCCTTTCAGGCATGCGCATTTCAACCTCTTCTCGCATATAACATCGTCTCGTGCTTCTTCTTCCCAGAATGCACAGGTGCAACCCCCAAATACCTTTGGTGATTACTATTTTGATAAGTGCATATCCATCCGTGTTCGAGACCCCTCGCAAATTATCCGCTCGCCATGGATAAGGCCGGAAGACTTGAAGGCTTATGAGGCAATAGGCATTGATGAATTCAAGATTTCGGGTAGAGCGAATGCGGTTAGATGGATTTTAAATTGCATGGAAGTATATCATCGTAGGGAACTCAAAGGCAACCTGCTTGAAGTCCTTGATTGCCCTTCAGAACTTAGATATACCTTTTATCTGGATAATGGGCTCCTGGATGGGTGCATAGATCAATGGAAGAACTGCAAAAAGATATGTGATGACTGCAGGTATTGTGATGAACTAACAAGTAAGGTATTGAAGGTGATAAAAAAGTGAAAGAAGAACTAGGAGCTGGTAGGAGAAAACTCGAGGGCGAACTGAGGAATTTAGTAGGGAACATATTCGTGCCGGAGGTGAAGGTATTCGGGATGGCATGTGGCTGTGTTGGCTATGCTGCTGATCTGAGAGGACTGCAAAGCGATGATGTTGATGTGTTTAAAGAGAAGATAAATGCGATAATGAGCGAATTAAGTAAATCCATGGGTGTGGAACCGGAATTCGTCTATGCACGGAAGTTACCGGGATCAGAAGAAGTCGTTACGCTTACCGCAAGGGAGTTGTGCGAACGTTGCAAGCGCGAGTTCGCAGGCTCGAAAGCTTCTCCGCGGCCCGATATAGTGGTGCTAAAGAAAAGGCGGTGAAGAATATAGCAAAGTTTATAAGTGAAGAATAAACGTTTAAACATATACGTGGGGGCAACATTTCTGTGCAACACGAGGACAGGGATTATGTTGTTTCTATTATAAAAATAGAGTTCAAAAATGAGGGGTAAATAGAGATGGGCGAAGAGAAAGAGACGTTTATAGAAGTCCGGAATGTGAACAAGAAATTCGAAGACAAAACCGTGTTGAAGAACGTGAGTCTGAATATAAAAGAGATGGAGCCGTTAGGGCTGCTCGGAAAGAGTGGCGCTGGGAAATCGGTATTACTGCGTATGCTTCGAGGTACTGACGAATACGCACCGGATAGCGGTGACGTAATATTCCGGTTGGCGTATTGCCCCTGCTGTACCTGGGTAGAGGGCCCGAGCAGGGTAGGGGATAAATGTCCTAAATGTGCTACGGAATTCGAGTTTAAGGAAGTAAATTTCTGGCAGGATAAGGAGATGAGGCGGACGCTAAAGAGTGCGATTGCTATCATGCTAC
>DAOUUS010000202.1 GCA_030668065.1 Candidatus Methanophagales archaeon | reverse complement strand
GTCTATGGAGAAGCGGGCGCGATGGTGTACATGAGCCCAAATATGACGATGGAAGCGAAGATGAGGGGTGGCTTGCGCAAGGCGATAGGTCGTAAATTCGCAGGCGAAACGATGTTTTTAACGGAATTCTGTCCGACAGGTGGCGAGGGTCTTGTGGCTTTTGGCGGTAACGCACCGGGCACGATCAAAGAGATAGAGATTGCACCGGGCAAAGAATTCATAGCACAGAAAGACGCATTCCTCTGCGCCGAAGATAGTATCGAGCTAAGTGTAGCGTTCCAGAAAAAGTTGGGCGCGACTTTCTTTGGTGGCGAAGGCTTCATTCTGGAGCGGCTTGCCGGTACCGGCACCGTGTTTATTCATGCCTGTGGCGATTTCATTGAGTTCGACCTGTAGCAGGGACAATCAATGAAAGTAGATACTGGTAGTGTAGTTGGCTGGGATGGCACAGTAGATTATGACATCCAAAAAGTACCGGGGATAAAGACAATGTTCTTCGGCGGTGAAGGTCTCTTTATAACCACGTTAACCGGGCCGGGGAAGATAATAATACAATCAATGACACTACACAATTTAGCAGCCGCATTATCACCGTTCTTACCGCAGGGAGGCGAATCTTCGGGTACTGCTAGTGTTGTTGGTAGCCTGTTGGATGGCGCGTTAAGAAGCAGATGAGAAACGCAGTTACCGCCGTTGCTATTTTCTTAGCCATTGTCGCAGTAATTGTAGGGATACTCTATTATTTCGATATACTCGCACAGATCGTGCTGCTCGTGGGACTCAGCGTTTTTGTCGGGCTTATCGTGCTCATTGTGGTCTGCGGAGTTGTGCTTATCTTCGCGCTGCCGTACTATTTGATGACGAAAACGCCGAAGATAGACGAGTACGGTAATTACCGGTTGGAGGACGCAAAGGGAAAAGGCGAAGACACGAAGAAAGATGGCGAGCGATAAATATGATGTGACCGTCATAGGGGATGTGTTCTGTGACATAGCCACGACACCCATAGTGGCTTATCCCGAGCGAGACAAACAGATAGGCTGCGAATTCATGCTCAGCATCGGCGGTCAGGCAGGAAACTGTGCAGCGGCATGTGCTTCTTTAGGATTGCGAACCGCACTTATTTGCAAGACCGGAAACGATGTGCTATCGAATTGGGTAATCTCGGAATTGCAAAATTCGGGTGTAAGTTGCTTTTCGTCATTATCGGAAAAAGAAGACCATCCCGGTATAACCGTGAGCATATCCTTTGAAGACGGTAGCAGGTCTATGCTCTCCGACAGAGGCGCGAATTTAGACCTGAAGCCCGAAGATCTGGATTTTGAACTCGTACGTGGTGCAAGATTCGTGATGCGGGCCGGACATTGGAATACCGAGGGCCTTTTTACGGTCAACAAAGAGCTGATCGAGTCTGCGAAAGCAGCAGAAGGCGTTTATACGGGTGTGGACATCGGCTGGAGTGCTTATCTCGGTTGGACTGCCGGTGCAAAGCAAACGGTGTTTGAGTTCCTGCCGGCTACGGATTTCCTTTTTGTTAACGAAGCAGAGATAGAAGGGTTGTCTGCGAATGCGGAAGGGGGCGCGCAAGAATTACTGGCTAAAGGCTGCAAAAACGTGATTGTGCATCGAGGTGCAAACGGCTCTGCGTGGATAACCCGGGACTTCGTGCTGAGCTGCCCTTCGTTTAATGTGAAGTCAATAAGTCCTACGGGTGCTGGAGATGTATTTAACGCAGGCTTTATATACGCAGTCTTAGCAGGAAAACAAGCGGAAGAGTGTTTGCGGTTTGCTAATGCCTGTGCGGCATTGCATATAAGCAGAAGAAGACAGGGAAATGTGTTTCCTACGTTAGAAGCGGTGGAAAGGTTGACAAGAATATGAGGCGGGATTTAAAAACCACGAGATTCCACGAGATTAGCACTAAAACTTTTTAGAAAAAAGTTTTATCAAATCAAACTTTCTTTAGGAAAGAAAGGTTGTGTGGAAATCTGTGTAATCTGTGGTTAGATAAACAAACACTCTGAATTTTATCTTGACCGTGTTACACCAACCCGGCTGCAGTATTCAGTAATCGGGCAGATACTGCATTTCGGGCTTAGCGGCGTGCATATCGTCTTGCCATGCTTGACAAGAAGTTCATTAAGGCATATCCAGTACCGTTTCGGTAGTTTTTTCCGTAATGCAAATTCTGTTTGATGTGGATCTTTAGTCGCTACGAGTCCCAGACGATTGGATATACGATGAACGTGAGTATCAACGGCGATTCCGGGTTTGTTATAACCCAGAGTGATAACTATATTTGCGGTCTTCCTGCCAACGCCCTTGAGCTTCAAGAGCTCGTCTATGCTGTCGGGGACGCTTGAACCATAGTTCTCGACTAAAACCTGACAGATGCCAATAATTTGCTGCGTCTTTCTGCGGTAAAACCCAACAGGATAGATTGCGGTCTCGATCTCTTCGCTTTTCAGATGTAACATCTGTTCCGGCGTGTTCGCCAATCGGAATAACCGTTTTGAGGCTTCGGCGGTCACTTCGTCTTTTGTTCTGAGACTCAAAAGACAAGAAATTAAAATTAAAAACGGGTCTTTTCTCGTTGTGGCGACATCCATCAATGTTGATGCCTTGTCGTGATACTGATTTTTAAGTGTGTGTACAATTTTTTCTATATCTACCGGCATGTTTGGTCACCTTATGTCCATTTCATCTCAGATACTCAAATTCTATAGCTTTTTGCTTGTTTCAGAGCCATTTGCTCCTGTCTTTTTGAATCCATTTTTACATCAATCTTTTATCCTGAGCAAAATAATATAAGATACAACTACTACTAAACGTTTAGCCAGGACGAAAAATGAGCGATACAAATACAAATGCAACTGCGGCACTGACGGCACCCGAAAAGCGAGTGCTACATGCACTTAAAACGGAAAAGAAAGAGTGTGACCCAAGCGCGTTATCGAAGAATACCGGTATAAACGAAGATGCCGTGATGCAAACAGCTTTTATGCTTGCTCAACACGGCCTTTGCGAAGTGAAAGAGACGGAAAAGAACTATTATCATCTGACCGAAGAAGGAAAGGGTTATGCCTCGGAAGGGTTGCCCGAGCGGAGAGTACTGGCTTTTTTGGTAGATCGAAAAGAAGCAACCATTGACGTTTTGAAGACCGAGTTTGGCAAAACAGCGAATATAGCAATAAATTGGCTACTGAAGAAGCACTGGGCACGGATGGAACGACACGAAGACGAAAATACTTTGATACCGGTAGCCGGGGCAGGAGCTGAGTCGGGTATTGACGAGCTATTACTGATTAATCTGGCGGAAGGCGAATCCGAATGGACACTGCTGAGGGAACGGGTGACAAAAAGTATTCCCGTAGAAGAACGAAACGAAAAAGAATTGAACAACTTCTTGACTCAACTGATGTCGCGTAAATTATTAGAGAAATACACACGTGTAGCACGGAAAATAGCGATTACCGAGTCAGGCAACGACCTTTTAGCGCGTGGTGTCTCGGTTGAGGAAGAGCTAGCACAGCTCACACCGGAACTCATAAGAACCGGGTCCTGGAAAGAGCATAAATTCAAACGCTATGCCGTGGACATATCGTCAAAAGAAGTATTCGCAGCGAAGATACACCCGTATCAACGTATTTTAGATCGTATGCGCCGGATATTCACGGATATGGGATTCTCCGAACT
>DAOUUS010000146.1 GCA_030668065.1 Candidatus Methanophagales archaeon | reverse complement strand
TTATTGTTACTTTTGATAACTCTTAACTTCGAGAAAGAAACAGTTAACAAAGTATTTTTACCATATACGGTCCTTCTCGCGTGTATCCAAACCGTGCATAATATTCTCGCACGCCGATACCACTCATCACCGCGATTTTACTGTAGCCGTTATCACCCGCAATCTCCTCCGCATGTTTCAACAACCGTGCCCCGTAGCCACGATGCTGCCAGCTATTTTCTTTCCTTTCGCCCAGACCAACTAATTCGCCATAAGCATGCAAATCACGAACCAGCGCAGCGTGTTTCAACTCATTCCTGTGTGGCTCACCTGGAAACCGTAGCCGTAAAAGTGCAATTAAAATGTCATTCTCAACATCGTCAAAAGAAAGGAAATATTCCGTACCGCCACATGCCTCATACTGCTCGGACATAAACTTTATGTTACTAGCGTCTGCTACTTTACCACCCAATTGGGAAAGCCCTGCCTCCCGGCATCTTATACACCGGCATTTGTAGCCGTCCTCATGCAGCCGGGCATTCACTAGTTGCCTCAAATTGCTCTTCTTTACTCCTGCTTCTATGAACTGCGAAGGGATGTCGCGCTGTATCCTTTGTATCCGAACCCATTTGGGTACTACCTTTTTCGCATAAGCGATTATATCAATCGCCTCTTCCTCTCGTATCGGCTCGTACTCACCCTTTTTCCAGAGGTCGTACAATTTCGTACCCTTTACCACCAGCGTGGGATATATCTTAAGATAATCCGGCTTGAAGCACGAGTCCAGGAATATGCGGTCAAACATCTTCTTATCCTCTTCGGGTGTAGAGCCCGGCAAGCCCGGCATCATATGAAAGCCCACTTTCAATGCACTGTCGCGCGCTTTACTGTTCGCCGCTATAGAATCTTCAACTGAATGCCCTCGATCTATACCCGCCAGAATTATGTTGCTGACATTCTGCACCCCCAACTCGATTTTAGTGGCGCCCATCGCAAGCATCTGATCTATATCGTGTTCCGTTGCATAATCAGGTCTCGTCTCAAAGGTGATACCCGTGTTTCTTATCTCTAGTCCCCTTTCTGCTCCAAAGTCAGTCATCGCTGCCAAACACTGTTCCACGAACCAGTTCTGATAATCCAGTGGTCTCGCAGTTAGCGTGCCGCCCATCAGTATCAACTCAACCTTCTCGAACTCGTGACCTATCTCCTCCAGTTGGTGCAGTCTTGAACGTACTTGCTCGTAAGGCTCGAAACCATGCTGTGCCGCTCTAGTAGCTGCGGGTTCCTTACCCACATAACTCTGTGGCGACTCGAACTCCGATAAAGGACCACCGGGACACATTATACACTTACCATGCGGGCAGGGATAAGGCGAAGTCATCACAGCAACGGGGGCAACGCCCGAAGCGGTTCTCATTCTCTTACGCTTCAATATATCTTTTAATTCTGCCCGGTTTAATTTCAGCACATCGGAATTCCTTGGGATGCTACTCAGCCGGTACTTAGCGCTTATCTCCTTTTTCAGCTTATTTATGCTATCCGCGTCCGTTAAGCCTCGTTTCACCACGGCATCTGCTATCTCCTTACATGCCGTGTCATAATGCTCCTGTTTTACCGTAACCCCGACATCAACTGCGCCATCTGCCGTTTCACACATAACCTCTTAAATACTCGGTATCCTCTTCCCTAGTTTCTTCATTTTCCTGTTTCTCGTCTAATGTTCCAGTCACATCCATCTGCTGCTTCTCTTCGCTTAGTTTCATTTTTAAACCGGCAGTATCAACCTCAAACCCAGAAATCGCACTTACCTTTTCCAGTAGTTCTGCTGCGGCATTATAATCGGGACTTTCAGGAAATTCCGTATTTTGGACTGTATTCGCGAATAAACAAACGCCTTTCAGACCCTTAACCCGTCCAATTGCTACTACAATCCCGGAGAACCCTAAAAATCGGTCCACGTTCGTTTTTTCAACCTCAAATTCCACGAGCTCGTCCAATAACTCCAAATCGGTGGCACAGCATCTCATGCCTTCTTCTATTACCTGTGCACCTAACGCAATCACCTTTTTTACATGATACGCCTTAAACAGCTCTGTAACTTGCTCCGCGACTGCATATTGATTGAGTGAATCATAAGCCTGGTAACCGCTCACAATAATAATATCTTGCTTCTGGTTTTCAATAGCATAAAACTGTGCACATGGAAGTTCCGCCAAACCGTTCTTCGCTATTTTCACCCCGACACCGCAGGGGGCACCGAGATACGAAGGCCCGTAATAAATGGCCGGGAAGCCGTAAGAATATAATTCCGCAAATAATCGTGGACGCATTTTTTCCACTAGCTCGTCAACTACGAGTTTACCGACTGATCTTAGCCCAGGCGAGCCTACTATTGCTATTGGCTCTTTTAGTTCTACTTTATCTTTGTACTCTATCCACACTTTTCTCGTTACGTTCATGAATTTAACTAAAACGTTTGGTATTGAATAATACTTTAGTTATTATACAATGAAAAAGGGAAATAAGTTAGAAGAATCCGGGATGCCAAGCGCGTTGATACCGCAGGAATCAGACGCCCAGAAACAGGTATTTGTTATCGGGCACAAGAACCCGGATTGCGATTCCGTATGCTCGGCTATCGGATACGCCTACTTCAAAAATATTGTGGATACGCGATACCTGTATGTTCCTGCAAAGGCGGGTGAGTTGAATGACGAAACGCTGTATGTGCTCGACAAATACGGTTTTGAGCAGCCGATAGAGATAGAAAGTCTCGTGCCCACCGCCAGTGACATGAACTTAAAGAAACCTTTATTCGCTTCGCCTCACGATTCACTTAAGAAAGTAGCTTCTGTGATGAAAGAGGCGAATATCCACACGGTACCGGTTGTAGATACAGCCAGAAAGCTATCAGGGATTATTGGTCTGAAAGACATCGCGGAGCACTACATAGATAGCATGGACTTTGGCGACTTATCCACGACTCCGATTGACCTGAATATACTGGTAGAGACTTTAGATGCGAAAGTGATTACAAATCCACGGAATATCGCGAAACTAACGGGCGCAATTTTTATTGCAGCAATGCAGAGATCCACGGTTTTACAGCGAATCGGAGCGGGCGATGTCGCCATTCTTGGTGATCGAACGGACGTTCAGCTAGACCTGATCAATTCCGGATGTTCGGCACTTATAATCACCGGCAATACCGCAATTAGTCCGGGAGTCGTCAGGTTAGCAACAGAAAAAGGCACGTTAATTGTTTCTTCGCCGTACCACACGTTTGCTACCGCCAAGTTACTTGCTCTGTCCACACCGCTTCATCCGATAATGTCTAAAGACGTACCCGTGGCAGGACTTTATACCCTGCTTGCGGAGATAAGACGTAAAGTCGCGGAATCGAAATACCGCTGCGTGCTACTGGTGGATGGCGACAGTCGCCTGATAGGTATAATCACAAGGACGGATTTACTGCAGCCAATAAGGAAAAAGGTGATTTTGGTGGACCATAACGAAATATCACAGGCGGTTGACGGCGTACAAGAGGCGGATATACTGGAGATTATTGACCATCACAGAGTTGGCGATATATCAACGCTGAGGCCTATCCACGTACATAACGAGCCTATTGGCAGTACATGCACCATCGTGACGCGATTCATGTTGCTTCGTCATGTGGATATTCCGCCGGCGATAGCGGGTTTACTGCTATCGGGCATCCTGTCGGACACTTTAATTTTGTCATTGTCCACAACAACAGACAGAGATAAAGAAATAGCGCATAGTTTAGCCAGGATTCTTGATGTTGAGATTGAAGAGTACGGTAAAGAATTGTTAACTGCGAGTATAAACATAACAGGAAAATCAGCACTAGAAATACTGCAGCTCGATTTTAAGGAATTTTTATTGGGCACGAAAAAAGTGGGTGTGGGTCAAATAATGGTTCTGGATGACGAAGAGATAAGTGCAAAAGAGCAGGACATAAAATCGGAGATGGAGCGGTTACGTACGGAGCAAAACTACGATTTGGTTGCTTTTCTTGTTACCAATCCGTTGGAGTCGGGCGAAACGATATTGGTTAAAGGAGATAAGCGGCTAATAGAAAAAGCGTTTGCAGTTACGGTACAGGACGATAAATGTGTCGTGCCCGAGACGTTATCGCGCAAGAAAGATTTTATACCTGCGATTGGATACTTTTGCGGGTCTTGATTACTAGATAATCAGTAATTGTTTAGCTAACCACCAGATTACACAGATTTACACGAGTAAGCAATACTCTGGGTCCTGCCTAAGGACTCTATTGGCCCTTTATCCCTTGCGAACCCAAAAATCTTGTGTTAATCTCGTGAAATCTCGTGGTTTCTTACCCCGCTATTATACAAATATGATAAACATCAATCTTAACTTTGATACTTGCTTAGAGCGTTATTTTTTTATGTTTTACCGTATGTTCCATCTCTTTTAAAATCAATATCCGCTCTTCCGGGTGACGACAAACCAAAATCGTGTTCAGAGGGTCGAAGTCATCTGGAATGAGCATCGGCAGTTTCCTTAAGTATTTTACTTTTGTTTTAATCCTCGCATCAGTTTCTGTGGCATACAGTTTTGACAGTGCTTTTATATCGCAAAAAAACGGGTCTGCGTCAAGCACGGCAGTTGAGGAGCGGTAACCAGATGCGCTTTTAGTTTCTGTCTTTTTTGTTTTGGTCATGCTATTCTTCTGCTCTATGAGCACTTGTGGCAATATATGTAAAGCATCCAAGCTATTTAAGTTTTCGGTTTCGT
>DAOUUS010000041.1 GCA_030668065.1 Candidatus Methanophagales archaeon | reverse complement strand
TGACCTGAGAATACCTGTAATAATAACACGGTTTCCGGGTGTGACCTCGCCCGAAATGTCGTCTTCGAGGTAAGCGTCTACCGCTTGCGGTAATTCGCCTCCTTTTAGTTCCTCGGGTGACTCCTGTAACCTTACCTTCTGCGCATTTGCGAATTTTGACTTTTCCACCAATAGTTTGAACCGCGCCTTCCTACCGCATCCCCCGCTCTCCTGGTCACACTCTATCGGCTCTTTGAATTGCCTTCCACTTTGCAATATCGAGAAGGCATGGTGGCAAATAAGGCATTCAAATACCGCTTCTACCACACGCGGTCTCACCTCTGTCGCCTTTGTCACCATCCCCTCTATTGCCACCAGCTTTCCTATGTCCCTGCTCCGGATTTCTCGTATCTTTACCTTTCTCAGTAGATTTATTATTCTGAGGTTTGCTTCGTCAAGCGTAACGCCGGTAGGCATGTCCATTTCTCTTAAAGCATCAGTTGCCGAAGCTATCGCGACATCTGGTGTTTCCAAGATCATATCGGCTAGAGTCGGGTCGTATAGGTCCATATCGGTGAATTTGACAAACAAACTACGGTGTTCCGGGTACGAATTAGAAAGCTCTATAAGGTCGCTCCAGCAATATCTCTTCAGAAAATCCTCCCACCTCTCTGTTACCACATCTTGCATCATTTTGACTTCGCCTTTGTTTTATTCTGCCGGGTGATATGATACAATATTCATTAACATATTGGTATCTAATTTTTACTCTTACTATACCTATTTCAATTGCAATCAATATCTTTGATAACGTGTTACCGTAGCATATAATAATAGTCTATCAAGGGCATTATTATGGATATGAAAAGAGGTATGAGGGGCGGTATATATGTCTGACGTAGCGGTTGTTTTTGACGGTGCCGGAGTCTTATATGCACCTTCCAGGATCATAAAGGATATGGATAGAGGAATCGCGAAGCGCACTAGGATTTCGGGTTTGACCATCACTGACCGGCTCGAAAAGGGTGCGTTGGTGATTTTAAAGACGCAATACATGGAGACGATGGAAAAAGAAGCAGCCTCAAAATTGTTATCCGACTTGATGAGGGAGAAGAAAATAGAAAGTAAGGTGGTATATAAAACAAAAGGGATTAGTGACAGTGAAGTGGTAGAAACCATTTTAGGGGATGAAAGAGTTAAATTGGGTGATATACACGAAACGATGTCCTTTTTGAGGCGATGCGATATTCTTCCTGTAATCGGGGTAGGGTTGATTGTCGATATGACGGCGGGTGCGATAAAATACGTCATCGCAGGTGGCATAAAATTCTTCTCGGGCACGCGCGCCCTCCTTAGAGAGTTGAGTCAGAAGGGCATCGCGATATATATAGCATCTGGAGATCGGATAGAGGGCGAAGAGATGACGATATATTTACCTGAGGTGCCGCCGGAGAATATCTTTGGTATGTTGAAGCCCGGGGATAAGTGCAATTTGGTTATGAAGTTGAAGCGGAATCACAAGGTGATGATGGTGGGGGACGATAGGAACGATTATCTTGCGCTTTGTGAAGCAGATATAGCGGTATTATCGTTACAGGAAGAGGCAGATAGGCCGGGTAAGATATTTGAGATTGTGGACTTTCGGATAAAAGATATAGGTGAGATAAGAGGAATATTAGAAGAATTGGAGGGAAAAGTATGCAAAACCTGAAACCAGAAGAGGGAACAGATCTGGAATCGCTGGCTAATGAGCTGAGGAACTTCGAGGGTGTGAAGCGTAAGGGGGCTATATGTGACCTCGTAGGGTGGCTTGGCAAAGCGGATTTAGTAGGAAATCAAACGATAGCGGGATTTGGTGAGGACGCAGCAGTACTCAACGTGGACGATGACAAGTTCATTTTACTCGCCGTGGATGGAATCTGGGGTAAATTGCTGAATGCCGATCCCTGGTGGGCAGGTTATTGTGCAGTTCTCGTGAACGTGGCGGACATAGCGGCGATGGGTGGTACACCCGTGGCAATGGTGAATCTGACGTCAACGAAGGATAAGAGTATATGTGCAGAACTGGGCAGGGGTATGGTGGACGGAGTGAATAAGTTTGGAGTGCCAATGGTTGGTGGGCATCTACATCCGGACACTTCTTATGACGCGCTTGATGTTGGCATAATGGGGACGGTAAAGCGGGATGCTGTGATATATTCAAGCGGTGCGAAACCCGGTGACAAGGTATTGGCTGCGGTAGACCTTGACGGGCGGATATATCCAAGTTACAATTTAGCGTGGGACAACACGACAAAAAGGTCGGCAGCAGAGATAAAAAAGCAGTTGGATACAATGGTGCAGATAGGGGAGAAGAAGCTGGCAACAGCAGGTAAAGACATAAGCAATCCTGGTGCCTTAGGCACACTGGGCATGTTACTCGAGTCGTCCGGTGCCGGTGCGACAGTAGAGGTGAATAAGATACCGCGACCTGATGTGGAGAAGACACCTATTTCGCTTGCACACTGGCTAAAGACGTATCCCGGTACGGGATTTGTGCTAACAGTGAAGACAGAAGAAGCGGGTGCGGAGTGCATACAAATATTCGAATCCGCCGGGATAACGGCTACCATCATAGGCGAGGTAAATGCAACTAAAAAGTTGAGTATAACAGACGGAACAGAGACCGCAACGGTGTTTGACCTTAACAAGGATATAATAACGGGGATATAAGTGTGGGCGGGGCATATAAGTGCTAAGAATATACAAGTTTAAGAGATGAAAGCGGTTTTTGAGGAGTTATACGAGCGGATACGGCATGGCACGATAGAGCGAGAAGATGCGCTAGTTTTAGCGAGTAATCCACCCTATTTGTGGTGTATTGCGGATGAGCTACGAGCGAAGGAGAACGGCGATATTGTCACTTACGTGGTGAACAGGAACATAAATTTTACGAATGTTTGTGTAGGCGACTGCAAGTTCTGTGCATTCAGGGCTGAGAAGGAACATGGCTATATGCTGAGCATGGATGCGATCTTAGAGAAAGTAGAAGAGGCGGTGAATAACGATGCAACGGAGATATGTATTCAAAGCGGCCTGCATCCCGACCTTGAAATATCAGACTATTGCGGAATTCTTGAAAGCATAAAGTCGCAATATGACGTGCATATACACGCCTTCTCGCCGATGGAGATATACTACGTTGCGATAAAATCCGGGATGACAGAAGAGGAAGTGCTGAAAGAATTGAAGGGTGCAGGGTTGGGTACTATCCCTGGGACCGCGGCAGAGATACTTGATGATTCTATAAGGGCGATAATATGCCCTAATAAGGTAAATACCGCAAAATGGACGGAGATAGTAACGACAGCACATCGGTTGGGTATACCGTCAACAGCCACAATCCTGTACGGGCACATCGAATCTTTAGAGGATAGAATAAACCATATATTCAAGATACGGGATATACAAAAGGACACGGGCGGCTTCACGGAGTTTGTGCTGCTGAAATTCATGCGAAAGAACAATGAACTGGGGAAGATGGTGGACATAAGTGTCTCTTCCCAGGACTCTGCAATCGTGCATGCACTCGCAAGGGTTATTCTTCATCCGTATTGCAGTAACATACAGGCATCCTGGGTGAAATTGGGTCTGAAGGATGCGCAGAAGATGCTATTTTCCGGTGCAAATGACTTAGGCGGTACGTTAATGGAGGAGAATATCTCGCGGTTATCGGGTTCTACTGTTGGTGAATATATGAGTCCCGACGACTTAGAGCGATTGATAAAGGATGCCGGAAGAACGCCAAGAAGGAGAAACACCTTGTATGAGTTGTTATAATTTACGAATTCTCCTTCGGATGCAGACACAGGAAAAACGAAACAAAATAGGTGTCGCTATGCCGAATCTTGTGGTTTCTAGCGAAAAAACGGAAAGGTTTTTATATTGCAACCTTCTAATAGAGTATTGTAGCAGGTAAAAGTATGGACAGTAAAAGGATAGCTTTGCTTACAGTCGCGATATGTGCGATTGGTATATTCGCACTGCCAGGTACGGTATCTCTGTTCAGCGGGCAGCATAGCTGGTATGATCTTGGAGGGGAACAGAATGATGTGCCCTGCGAGAAGTGTCATCAGGATATAGCGGATGAGATGATAAGTGGCGATAACGGTGTGCATCGTAAGTTGACCTGTTCTATGTGCCATAGGACGCCCTTTAACGATTATATCTATGGTAGTGGCTCTGGCAGCGGCTCAACACCCGGTAAAGAGGCACATGCTGCGGCGGTGGTCCAATGTATGGATTGTCATGAACACAATTTGAGTAAGCCCGGCTACGCTGCACATATGAATGATCCAGCATATCTAGCGGTTGGATGTTTTGGTCTCAATCATCCCTGTCATAGTACATACCCTGCTAATCTCGGTGCAGGTGGATTTGGTTTGACGGATTATCCAGACGACACCGGCGAGAGAGCAGCACACATGGATTTCGTGAACGATTCGATTGATGACCCTTTGATGGAAGGCGCGAACGAAGCCTGTATCGCATGCCATACGAAAATCGGAGTAAACATCTCCTGGACAAAGTCAACCACATTGCACTTCAATGCAAATGAAACCCACGATGGCACCTGGCTAATTGATGACTTTACTGCACACGGTCAGAATGAGACATTCTCAACATACAGGAACAACTGGACGAATAGTTACTGATACTCTTTTTCTTGGTTTTCGCGCTGTGGGCGTAGGCAGCGATTTCATGCTCATGCAACGAATACACATCGAGCCCGTTAATGAGACGTATTAAAGCGCGAAAGAATTGAGAATGATGGAGCACAGATAAGTAGATGAAATGAACACGAGTAAAATAATGTTGATGGGGATTGCGGTAGTCGCAATGGGCATATTCGCACTGCCGAGCACGGTATCGCTGTTCGCCGGGCAGCATAGCTGGTATGATATTGGTGAATCTGTTGGTGGAACACCTGGGGCAAATAATGTGCCGTGCGAGAAGTGCCATCAAGATATAGGAGATGAGATGGGAAATGACGATAACGGCGTACATCGCGATTTGACCTGTGCTATGTGCCACAGGACTTACTTCACCGGTTATACTTATGCAAGAGGTCACTACACTGTGGGGGGTGGCGATCCCACAGCCACAATACCCGGTCAAGAGGCGCATGCAGCGTCCACAGTCGAGTGCATGGATTGTCATGCAGCTTATGATCCTCCATCTGGGGGAAGTTCACCACACACGTATGAAGACCCGGAATATGGCGGAAAGTGTGGGAACTGTCATCAAGCGGGATATGATTCTGGATTCATCGCAGCAGGAGGTTTCAATTTAACACCCTTCTCCTTTGATACAGGTTACAACGCCACCCACCGCCAGTTCGTGCTCGATGCGATGGACGAAGAATTGATGGAAGGTGCGAACGAAGCATGTATCGCATGTCATACAAGAATAGGTGTAAACATCACGTGGACGAAGAGCGCGCACATGAATTTCACGGCTAGTAAGGACGAGACGGGTATATGGAGCATTCCTGAGTTCACAGCCGAAGGCACTAACATAACCTATGTGAACTCCTCGAACGAGTGGACAAATCCGTAAGTATTGACTCATTTGATAAACAAGATTGTGCGACCAAAACGCCTATTTCGATTTTGTAGGACTATTTCAGGATGTACGGACTGGTTTGAGCGAACTATGTATTTAACCTTCCCGGTATAATACGCATTGTGGATATACCGCTGTTATGCTGAAATTATTTTAATACGTGAGAGATATATCCAATTAGGGGTATAAGAAACGGGAAATATGTTTCACAGTTCACCTAACACGGTACATAGGGGCCACTTCGTTCGCCAACGTTTCAGCAGCGCCGAAAGTACGTGTACACCGCGAAAAGGTTTTGTGGATGTCCCTTTCATCACGTTATCACTAACAGAACCTTATATCTGGCTCACACTTTCGGGCTGCAACTTCAAATGTCGCGGCTGTTTTAGCAGCGCTCGCGACCCAATAGGTGTGCCGATGACTGTTGAACAGTTATTAGACTTCATAGAGAACTCAACTCGGATTTACAATCGCGATACGCCACTGGAATCAGCAGTAATAACAGGTGGTGAACCTACTCAGGACCGCGACTTTTTGCTTTACCTCGTGCGGGGACTCAAAATGCGTGTGGGGTTGAAACACATTTCGCTATCAACAAATGGGTATTTGCTGGATAGTAGTTATGTAAAGGGCTTAAAAGCAGCGGGTCTCGACAGGGTTAAGCTGGACATAAAAGCATACACTAACTCAGTCCATAAGTGGTACACAGGATTGTCAAATCGCCCGGTTCTGGATGCTGTAAGAACGCTCTGTGACTGCAAACTGGATTTCCGAGTGGAAACGGTCTTGATGCCTGGAGTGGTGGATACAGACGAGATTGAGCGAATAGCGTATTTTCTGGCTCAGATTGACCCCGAAATTCGGTATAAAGTCGTTCGGTTCACACCCGGAGAAGCGCGGGAAAAGGTTGCGAGAAGACCGAGTGATTCTGAGATACAACTTGCGGTTGATTCCGCGTCAAAACATCTGATAAATGTTGCAGGGGGTAAAGCCTGTGTCCAGCAGTTTGCTGCCCATGAGCAAAGAGAAGCGAAGAAATGGATTCGGGTGTATCCTGATATGGAAACAGAGACGATTATAGCAAAACCGTTATTTAAAAAAGAAAGCTTTACCAAAGAAACAATTTGCAGTTTTTAATCAGTTATACAAACTTCAACGGTAAATTAATTATAAATGGATAGGGAGAAGTAGGGCATAACTAAAATAAATGCTGACGACAGAGATGGAACATGAACCTGAATACAGATACGTCCCTTTTATTACGCTTTCGGAGCTAAAGCCGCGTGTCTGGATTACGCTTTCTGGCTGCAACTTCAAATGTCGCGGCTGTTTTAGCATTGCTCGTGAGCCAGTAGGCGAGCCGATGACTGTTGAGCAGTTATTAACGCTGGCGAAGACCGCGGCAAATGAATATTATGGCGATAGACAACTGGAAGAAGCGGTAATCACAGGCGGCGAATCTACGCTAAACCGGCATTACCTCGTGGATTTGGTATCGCATCTAAAGGAATTCGTTGAGTGGATTGTGCTTGACACGAATGGTTACTTTTTAGACGCTACTTACTTGGATGAGCTAATAGCGGCGGGTTTAGCCGAGGTTGTGTTTGACTTGAAGGCGTGGGATGAGAAACGGCATGAATGGTACACAGGCTACTCGAATAAACGGATATTGGCGAATATAAGAAATGCTTACGGTAAGGTAAAGCTCGTGGTGAACACCGTATATATACCAGGGATTGTGGACGACCCAGAAATAGAGAAGATAGCGCAGTTTTTAGCTGAAATAGATACAAATGGTGAGATAGATTACCGGATAAACCGATTCCGTGCGGAGTTGAGTCCAGAGCAGATGTCACGGAATCCGTATCCCGAAGAGATAGAGCGTGCTTATTCGATTGTTGCGAAATATATGAAAAACGCGGTGATAGGCAAGAGTTGCGTACGAGAAAGGGAAATAGAGGTGAAAAGAGGTTGGATAACTGTGTTCCCGGATGGTACAATGAAAAGGCGGACTCTGGATGATTACAGGGCAGAGAACAAAAGGCGGAATAAGTGATTTTGTATATGTATGATACCGGGGGCGGTCAAATAATTCAAAAACATAAGAATAATAAGGGCAAATAGTGAGTTGAATCCAAAAAGAAGCGAATGTGTTAGTGCTAAAATCCATTGTGGGGCGGTTTCTGAGGGCTCAATATAAAGCAAATTATTGGCTATTAAAAGGTAATATGAAGACCTTCACGATTTTGTTGAATGCTATAATCCTGAGAAACGTTTTTAAGTTATAAAGTCCTTTAGACATGTATAAATCCAAGTAGTGAATCTGCGAGGTAACTAAAAGAAGGGCATACAACAGGAGGCGCAAAAAGCATGAATAGAATTTGGTGGATAGCTATATCTATTACTATAGTCTTTATATTGAGCATTATGACTTTAGGGTGCATAAAAAAGCCAGCGGTGGAAGTTAGTGATATCGCCCTCAGGGATGTGAGTTTAACGGGTACAACGGTAGATGTAGGATTAGTAATAAACAATACGAACCCTATTGGCGCAACGCTTGATAAGATTACTTACGATGTTTACCTTGTAAATGGCGAACAGGTTTTCCTCGGTCATGGCGAAAAAGATGAAAAGATACATATTCGTGCCAATGGTCAGACAACGGTAACTATGCCCACAGAAATTAGCAATACCGGCATTATTTCTGCATTATATCGGGGTATATCCGGTAACGAACGCCCGAAACTCAAAGTTGTGGGATCCGTCTCGCTCAATTTGAAACTGTTCTCAATTGATATCCCATTTGAGGAAACGGTAGCGATATAGTCAAGAGTAGTCCACAATAGTTGGAATGTCAACCTCTTATTCGATTACGTTTGTTTCAATCCTATCGCTCGTCTGCTAAGACATTCAAAAGTTTTTTATATAACTCTTCCGGGTTGTCAATCATCATAAAGTGCCCGGCACGAGCAATCTCTATTTTCGGAACGTCCCCCAGCATTTTTAGTACCGGCGCAGTTTTATTCGCCGCTCCAAATACATACCGCTTCTTTATCGCAAGATCAGTAAACAATTGCAATAACTTTCGGCTATCCGACCATTCAACTAGCGATTCCGAGCTTTTGTAATATGCGTAAGGGTCACTTTTAGCAAGCCATCGGTAATATACGCTGTTGCTTCGACTTGAAGACGATACTAACACCTTTGCGTCTTTAATCCGGGCTCCGAACACATTAAATAACCCGTCTTCAAACTCGTCCAAAGTGTATCCAACTACTTCTCTACTAAACGTACAATCGTCTCCGATTAGGTTACCTTCTAAATTTGTGAACGATATTATCTTCGCGGGGATCTTTTCAATCAGAAGCAAGCCGATTGCGCCACCCATACTGTGCCCAACCAGATGAATCTGCTTGAGATTCAGACGTTCAACCACCAATTTACAAATCGCTGCATGATCCTCCATAGTATACGAGAGCTCGCGTGGTTTCGATGAATCACCAAAACCTAACAAATCAAACGTTAAAATCGTATAGTCCCGGAATTCCGGTATTTGCCACACATCTTTAAACGACTCTTTGGAACAGCCCAACCCGTGTATAAACATTATAGACTCAGCAGCACCCGGTCTAAACTCAGATGATATTTCGATTTTAATATCTTTGTAGACCAATTCAAGCTTCATACTATTCTCGGACTTTTTATGTACCCATCTTCGGTCTTAGCGGCGTTCCGCAGCACTTCGGACTGACTCAACGCCGCTCCCGGGTCGTCTTCTCTTACCACGTCCTTTATGCCGAGCACATGATACGTGGGCTCTACACCTTCTGTATCTAATTCATCCAGGACCGCGAAAGAATCCAATATCGAGCTCAATTGCGCCGCAAATAGCGCCTTCTCCGTTTCGTTCAGCTCTATCCGCGCCAACCACCCTATATGCTCTATCTCCTCTTTTCGTATCATACTCTCTTTGCTCCGCAGAAGCCGTTATAACAATAAAAGAGCTAATCAAATAAAACTATTAAAAAATGTCTCATATCGAGTTCACCTCACGCAAGTAATAACTAAAGTCAATCTTTTCAGTCGCGAAAACAATCCAAAAACGGGTCTTCTGGTGCATCCTTTACTGTTTGATATACTATAAATGTTTCTGTCCTCTCAACCGCCCCAAAAGAGTGCATGTGCCTTATGAATCCCGTCATTTCGTCTTTATCCCGGAAAAGAAGCTCAAGAAAGAAATCAAACCGGCCGAAGAGTAGTTGTATTTTCTTCACATTTCTGCTTTTACTCAAGAACTCTTCGAGTTCAGTCCTCAGGTTCTC
>DAOUUS010000217.1 GCA_030668065.1 Candidatus Methanophagales archaeon | reverse complement strand
TTAATATTAAATATGGGTTATACATAAGGTAATAAAAACCTTTAGCTCGAATTTCGAGTGGAATTAGGATTCAGCGATTTTTTAGATATGATTTATCATTTCTGCGTAGGACAAACGCTAAAGGGCATAGATGTTAGAACTAAATATTTTTGTGATAGAGGGATGCTATCAGTCGTTGTTGGATAATTGTGGGATAGCCTCTAAAGCTCGTGGTTGAATTTTAGCTGTCCCAATACCCAATAGAATCATGGAGAAATTAAAATTGCGATAGAACGTTTACTTCGCCGCTAAAAGAAATTCTGAACTCGTCTTATTCTTACTGTCGGCTATATTCAAAAAAATAAAAAGAAAAAGGGAAAATATTTTATTCCCCGCGCTTCTTGCGATGGTTGAAGAAGAACAGTAGTCCTAGTATGGCTGCGACTGGTATTGCGATTGTTGCGAATTCTGGGATTTGATGAAATGCACCATCGTGTGAATATGCCGTTCTAGCACGATCTTTTCCCGTCAAATCATTTTCTGCATATACGTATAGTACAAAGCCATCATCCGGTGTATCATTGAAGTTTATTGTAAACGGTACTTTAATATAATAGTCTGCAGTATCGGGATCAAAATTATTTACATCTGGCTCTGGATCACCTGTTTGAGATGGACCTCCTGAATAAGGTATGTCGCCGATTGAATATTCAACACCAAATCCCGCAGGTACTGGCTCGTCCTTAACTACGGCAGAGAATGTTAATGTACTAGCACTCGTAGTCGAATTAGTGTTTGGATCCATTGGTGGTGGATTGCCCGGCTCTATTCTCTTAGCTGTTCCAACTATAATGTTGTCTATATTCGAGGCGTCATGTACAAAAAACTTTAGATATACATCCATAGCATCATCATTTGGCGACGGAGATGTTTGATGTAATACCAAAACGTTACCTGAAAAGGTTGTATCCATATAAACGTCCTCTACTACGGTCTCTTGTAAAAGTTGATCACTAGCACTCGAATCGCTCCACCTGGTAGGATTATCAGGAACCACCCATAACACCGGATCCTCCTCCTCTACTTGTGCTACTGCAGGCGTTGCAAGCACCACCATCGCAGAAAGCACTATCAACCCTGCAAAAAGCACGGACCCTATTTTTTTTCTGTCGTTCATTTTTCTTTTTTGTCACCTCCTATTTTTTTGTTCATAGCACCCTGTTTCGGCATTTCTTTTACGCCTTCACGTCCTTGCACAACATGAAACACATTTTTCATGTTGCCTCTCACGAATAGGCAATGTTGCCTAAACGGAACACCTCTAATATTACCTAAAGCATTTGCCACTATATAAGCATTTCGCCTTTTTTACCGTACTCTTACCGCCAAAATATTACACAACCCTTGTTTTTGTGCTTCAACTTTCCAGTGCTGGTTCCTGCAAATCGAAGCAAATTTCATTTCCAATATCACAAACAAATTTTAGCAACATCTTAATTTTTTTGTTGACTAACCGAAAAGCTTATGTTTAAGCAAACCACTCAGCGCAAGAAGTTTTTTATTTACGCTCCTTCCCTCTCCCTGGGGGGCACACCCCTAAAAACCATGCGAACTTCTCGAATGTCCATACCCTCTAAGTAACCCGCACCCTTTTGGAAAGGGCAGGGGTAAATATCTTAAATTTCATGGCACTGCCTGAATGGTGCATAACTTCGTACTGAGCAGGCATAAAAAAACGGGAAGTACACTTTATACTTGCATATATCGCCTAACTTCCTCTCACTTTTTATACTTTAAATCCTATTAATCTGCGATCATCTGCGTCCAAATAGTACTTTTTCTTGCTACTTACTTTTCTTCTTCACTATTATCTTCCCGATGCGGATATTAGCGTCCTTCAACGTTATTACTATAGGCGAGCCAGTACCCGCTGTTAGCATGGACGTAACAGGAATATCAACACCCGCTGGAACGCCTGTTTGAATCTGCGCTACACCTGCCTCAACAGCAGCCGGAATTACCGCTACTTCTTCTGCTGCCGTAGCCCATCCTTCAGTCACCTGTACGCCGTCAACCTCTCGGACTACTCCCTTCACCACCGGATGGTCAACCTTAATCAAGAACTCGCGCAGACTCTCTATATCTTTAACTTCCTTCTCAGTCGCGATCTTATCTTTCATATCTTCAGGAATGGCATCTGCCACCCGCTCTTTCAAATCCGAAGCCATCCAGATCACACGACGCCAGCTACCATCCGCCTGAATAAACTTAGAACTGTAAAAGTATTGTATTCCAATGCCCAGGAAACCTCGTACCTGTTTTCCTCCTCCTACGGATCCCGCAATCGTGGAGAATGGCAGACCAATCGGCGTTTCCGATACTTTAGACCCGCGATGCACCCAGCCTACACCATCAAGCTCGGGTATATAGAATCCTGCTACCTCGAAACATCCGCAACTTGTATGCGGCTTCTCTAAGAACGAATGCAACTTTATGGAATCATATTCTCCACCCGATAACCTTACCGCAGCTTCGTTTACGCCCGAATATTCACCTCCTACGGGGTCTATACACTCCCCTTTCGGTATTGGTGCGTTGGGACCTTCAGGGTCCACCCTCGCAGCCGCACGTGAATCAAACCAGTTCATCGCACCACAAAGCGCTATCCTATCCGGTGCAACTACACAGACATTCGTGGGCGCGAACGACTGGCAGAGTGAGCATTGATAGAATTCATCCACGTCCTCATCGTGCAGCCCCCGCGTCTTCAAATCCCGCGCTTCGTATATCTTGTTTGCTTCTTCTAACCGCTTCTCTACCTCTGCTTCGTCAGTTATAAACGTAGCCTCCATCTTCTCTATGAACGGTAGTTCAGCCTTGAATAGCTTTATCGTGGCTTTACCTATCTGTTTAAGCGATTTGAGGCCTTTCTTCACGGCGTCCGTGCTTATTCTTACCCATACTTCACTCCTCTGGTTTAGGTGCATGTACCCCTGTATATAAGACTGGTACTCGTGATTCCTACGTTCTATCACAGCTTCCAGGTCTTTCTCTATCTGCTCTCCGGATACCGTGTATATCATTGCATACGCATAGCTACCGCCTTCCTCCATCTCGTCCAGGTCCGGCCCGATCAGCGAGACCTCATCATCTTTTACCTTCTCAGAATCGGGTTCAAAGAGAACAAGCTCGAATCCCGGCTTGCCCTGACCACCCAACTCCACGTACATATTCGTCTTTCTTACTCTTTCCCCTTCATACATAGGGTTCAGGTCAAAAGGTAAACCCTCTTCCGCATTTACTTCGCCCATTTTCTCTTCCTTATCTGTCTGTGGATATTTCTTAAAGAACGGC
>DAOUUS010000133.1 GCA_030668065.1 Candidatus Methanophagales archaeon | reverse complement strand
GCAGCATTCTCGTCACCGTCAGTCCCAATGGGACATGGCGCGGTGATGCGAGCCTGACGGGGTCTGAGACCGTGGCACGGTATCAAATGGATATTATGGGAACCCGGGATGGCCAGAGTGTTCTCCTTACAGGAGTATGTGCTATCAAGCCCATAGACGGTAAGATAATACAGACGACACTCTGAGAGCTGCGAAGCGATTTGATCAAACATTTTAAAAGTTTGATGGATCAGCTCATAATACCGGAGAAGCGGGATAATGCCCGTGTAGAGAAGGGACTGGTGCAGCGAAGCTATCTGCTGGTCTTGTGGGTGCAAGTCCCACCACTGCAATTCTCAGTTTGGCAGTGTAGTTATATCCGACAGTCGTTGGGGTGACTCTGCGGCTGAAAGCTCGGAAGGTCTGCGAATCAGTCAGGATGACCCTACGAATGACAAAGACCGTTCCTATAACCGAAAAAGGGAAGTGGAAAGGAGGTTTGCAGACTGGCGGATGAGGTCGCTAAGCGAAGAAGCTGGGATGATGATAAACCTGGTGGAGCGAGGACCTCTGGGTTCAGGAGAGACAGCGGGGACAAATCCTCCAGACTTAGTGCTGGGATAGGGATGGTAACACAACCAAAGTCTCAAAGCGTGGGTCAAACCTGTTCATTTGAAACAGATAGTCTTGGGTCAGACGAAGTCTGTGGTGGATATACCGGGAAGGGCTCATTGCGAGCTTAGAGGCACCTGAACTTGAAGCCGTATTGTGGGAAAACCCGATGTACGGAATTTTAGAGGGGGTGCTGGAAACAGGGCCATGGCTGATCTAAACAGACACGAAGCTGGAAACGGTTGATACTGATAACGATAGCCTAAGGCTACTGCGCCAGTGCTCTACTCGACACAGGAGCGCGATGGTCCGGCAGGGACACACCCTCCATACTCAGAGATGGGTAAGGGGTGTCAACAAAACTGTGGTCCATAACTCTACAAGAACGTAGAGGATGCACTCCTTGAAGAGCCGGATGAGGGAAAACTTCAAGTCCGGTTCTGTGAGGGGGCTCATAGTAATCTCGGAGCCAATACTCCAATAGGAGGTGGACTATGAGCTCTACTCGACAAACACAAAATCAGTGATGAAGCCCTTGCTGAGTTCTCAATTTATATATCGAAGGAGATGAAGGATATTATCTTACAAAAACTATCAAGTAGAATCAAGGTGGTACACCTTTCGTATGAAATGATAGAATCGTATTTTCCAAAGCTTAACGATAGAATGGTTAATAAAATGCTGGATGTAATTTCAAAAACGTGGGATAAGTTACTCGGTTTTTGTGAAGTATGTCCAAGTCGGTGCATAAGCGAGAAGGATGCCTATTGTACCATGTTCAATGAGAAGGATCTTTTTAAATGAGCGAACAATTGCAGCAAACAAGCGCAACTTCATATAACAGAGCGTATCGGGCTTCGTTCTGAAAGCACTCAGTGTAAATCCTGCGCGTCACTGCTTCTGATACGCTCGAACCTTCACCCCCCGCCAAATACCTCATACCCAGTATTCCGCTGCGCGACCGCCCTACCCACAGATTCCACCGCTTTCACGATCTCCTCCACCCTCGCCGGTTTATACTCTTTTCCCGCAGCAGTCACAACATTCTCCTCCAGTATCGTACCCCCGAAATCATTCGCACCGAAAAACAGAGCCAGCTTATCCACCTCAAAGTCCTGCGTGAGCCACGACGCCTGCACATTTCGTATAGAATGCAAAACAATCCTTGAAATCGCTAACACCTGCAAATATCTCGTTGCCGATACCGGCTTCTTTATAATCTCGTACAGCGCCGTATTCTGTGGCTGAAACGTCCACGGAATAAAAGCAGTGAACCCCATAGTTCTGTTCTGCAAACCTCGTATCCTGAATAGATGCTCCACAATGTCTTCGTTGGTTTCTACATGCCCGAACATCATAGTCGCCGTGGTTTTCATGCCTATATCGTGTGCAGCCGCCATTACTTCAATCCAGCGGTTTGCACCGATTTTATCCGGACTGATGACCCGCCGCACTCTATTGCTCAGAATCTCCGCACCGCCACCCGGCAAAGAATCCAGCCCTGCTTCTCGCAACCGTTCCAGCGTTTCTATTACGTTCAGACCCTCGTTCCTCGCAATGAAATCTATCTCCGGTGGCGAGAGGCTGTGCAGTTGCACGTCCGGGAATTCACGTTTTATCGCGGCAAACAAATCCTCAAACCAGTCAATCCGGATTGCCGGGTTCAGTCCACCTTGAATGAGTATTTGCGTACCGCCAACGTCAACCGTTTCCTTGACCTTGCTTAAAATATCGTCTTTACTCAACACATAACTCTCTTTTTTAGTCCGTGCGTAAAACGCGCAGAATTTGCAACTCGATACGCATCGGTTTGTGTAGCTTATGTTCCTATCAATAACGAACGTCACGAGCTCACCGCACTTTTCCCGGCGTATCTCATCTGCAATTCCACCCACCACGGGTAATGGCAACTCGAACAGATGCTGCGTTTCTTCAAAATCCAGATCTATCCCGTTCACATTCTTATCTACATAAACAGTCCATTCAGAGCAATCCGTATTCATGACACTTCTCCCCAAACAGTTCAAGCCCTCTCTTCTCTTTCGCACCCATCTTAAATGTAAGCGATTTGAAATACTCTTCGAGGAATTCTACTGGCATTCCGAACTTCTTCTCGGCTACCGCTACAATTTCAGCAACGTTCTTCTGCCCCCATTCGACCGAGTCCATCACTTTCCGGTTTACTTCACTCATATCCTGCTCTTTATGCGATGCCGAAATCCCGAATACCATCGGATAACCGGTTAAATCCTGCCAGGCCTCACCCAAATCCATAACCACATTATATCGCATCCTTGCCTTGATTGCTTCGTCTCCAATAACAAGTGCATAATCACAGCACTTAAGTAATTCGCTTGTTTTATACCCATCCAAAACAACAATCCGATTTTTCTGCCCTCGCTCCCGCAGAATGATTTTTAGTAGATTCAGTGATGTCACTGTTTGATTCGTTACGGCAATAGATAGGTTATCCTCCTCACGCAGTTTACCATTTGAAACGAGAATGACGCTCAAAACGCTTGTCTTAGACGCGACACAAAAATCGTATGTCCTCAACTTAGCCTTGTTCTTCAGGTAATAGAACGAAGGAACAGGAGCATAATCTATTTTCCCTTCGTCAAACATCGCGGCTAGCTTCTTTGGCAATGCTTCTATTACCCTCACACCGTTCTGCTCAAGCCGGTAATAGGGCAGGAAGTTATTCACGAATCCGAATTTACCTATTTTTATGCTCATGGATACCCCCTCAGAATACTGTAAAAAGTGTCTCGTTCCGCTGGTATTTTGTTTATCTCTTTTACAAGACTTAAAATATTGTCTACCGGTAGCATAAGCGGTGTTTCCGCACCGGCCGCATGTGTTACTCTTTCTTCCATAATCGTACCGTCTAAATCGTTCGCACCGTAGTTCAAAGCTACTTGAGCTAGTTTCTCGCCGAGTGAAACCCAATACGCTCTTATGCTCTTAAAATTGCGTAGTACAATTCTTGAAACCGCAATCGTTTTGAGAATATCAACAGGATTTGTCCGTTCTTCAACCAGCGTTTCGAGTTCGGTGTTTTTTGGATGGAACAGAAGTGGAATGAAAGAAACAAACCCGCCGGTCTTCTCCTGTAACTGCCAGAGCTTGTATAGATGAATAGCTCTGTGTTTTGGCTTTTCTATATGCCCGAATAGCATTGTGGCATTGCTTTTTAGTCCTATGCTATGTGCTAGCTCCATTATCCTGAGCCACTCTTCCGCTTTTAGCTTGTTCGGACATATTATTTCTCGTATTTCGTTATCAAGAATCTCCGCACCACCGCCGGGCATTGCTTGCAGTCCCGCTTCTTTCAATCTCAATAGCACTTCCTCTACACTCAGCCCTTCTAGCTGCGAAAGGAAGTGTATTTCCGTTGCTGTCAGCGCTTTTATTATGACATTAGGGAACTTACTCTTTATCCGTCCAAATATCGTCTCGAAGTATTCCAGCCGTATTTCCGGGTTTAGCGCCCCGACAATGTGAAGTTCCGTAGCGCCTATCTTTACCGCGTCCGCAACTCTATCAAGCACCGCGTTTATGCTCATGATATACGCTTCGCTACTGCCAATATCGCGGTAAAAAGCGCACAGAGGACATCGTGAAACGCATATATTCGTGTAGTTTATATGCCGGTTCACCACGAACGTTACCATGTTCCCGTTCTCACGATTGATGGAATCTGCAACCTCGCCGAGCTCATGAAAGTCCCGTTCAAAGAGTTCTTCAATCCTTTTCGCTGTCCACTCTTCCATTTTTGTTACTCGTGTACTTCTTGCATTTCTTATATAAACGTATAAACATATCCTTTTATGTTCATATCCGCTAAAGTATAATACAGATCATGAAGATGCCAGGTGATGAACACATTGGAGCTATTCTCGAATTCCTTGTCAAGAATGGCCCGTCCAGCAAGTATGCCATAGCCAAGGCTACTGCCATCTCATATCCCACAGTTCTGAGGAAGATACCGGGTATGGCGGCTGCACATGCAATCCAGAAAATAGGCGAGGGCAAACGAGGTGCGGAAATCTATGTTGCCACACCGAAAGGAACGCTCATCGCGTACTTCGGGGGGCACGTACGCACTTCGGAGCTCTTTATGGCTCTGCCCGGTATTATGAAGCATGTCCAGATCTCTTTAGAGGAGTTACCCGCGGTCAAGAATCCTTTTGGGTTCGTTGTGGATGAGTTACCCTTCAAACTATCGCAATTAGAGGATTTGAAGGTAGAGGAAGCAGTCAGTATTCTGGGTGTAATTCTTATCTGGCGGCACGATGAATGGTATCATGAGATCGGGAAGGAACAAATGAAGAACTTAATATTATGGGAAGAGGACTATCGTATTTTGCGGTTCCTGGTCGCAGGCTCTATCAACACGCTCACAAAATTGAGTGAACAGGCGATGCAATTGAACAAATCATCTGCTAAATTTCTAG
>DAOUUS010000206.1 GCA_030668065.1 Candidatus Methanophagales archaeon | reverse complement strand
GTTTCACATCACCTTCTCCAGACTCATATCAAACATCTTCTTCGTCTCTCGTGCAAGCGCATCCGGAAGTCCCGTAATATCCACATTCAAGAACCCGCGAATAATCACCGAAGTAGCCTCCTCCTCGCTCAATCCCCGTGCCATCAGGTATTGAATCTCCTCTTCCGCAACCTTGCCTATCGCAGCTTCATGTGAAAGGTCGAGGTCTTTTCGTGTCGCTTTGAGCTCTGGAATCGAATCTACTTCCGCAGTATCAGAAAGCATCAAGCCCCGGCACTCGATATGCCCCTTTGCATTTGCTCCTTCCCCTATGACATCACCACGTGCGATGACCTGTGCATTATCGGTAGCAATCACCCGCGATATGATCTCCGACCTGCTGCCTTCGCCCCGAAGCACCGCTCTCGACCCCGAATCAATCTTTGTATCTCCCTGAGCATATATAATTGTCTGAAAGGTTGCTCTTGCGTTTCTACCCACGCAATAAGCGGTAGGGTACATCTGGAGCGATTTAACAGGAGTCATCAAGATGTAGTTGCTGATAAAAGCGCCGTCATCCTCAATCATCACAGCACTTCTCGGTCTGACCTCCATGCCACGGCTCCAGTTGTGTATCATAGTAAAGGTAATCTTCGCACCTTTCTTCACATAAAACTCAGACACGCCGAGATGAAGTGCAGAATTGACCGCATGAGAGACAGAACAACCGGTGATGATATGGAGTTCCGAGTCCTCCTCTGCAATTATGATGTTGTGCACCTTCTGCCCGATTTTATCGGATGTAATGAAGAGACAGGACTGCACAGGCATAGTTACCTTTTTGCCCGCTTCCGACCGGATAAAGTACCCCTGTGTCTGCCCTAATTCGACTTCCGCGGTGTATTTATCCTGGTCCACAGGAACTGCCTTCCACAGATACTCTTTTAACCATTCATGTTCCTTTAAAGCATCTGTCGTGCTCATGAGCTCCAAACCAGGATATTTAACCGTTGAAAATACCACGGAACAGTCACGCTGTAAAAACGAACCAGACCGGTCTTTCTCGGTAGGTTCAATACCAGCATCGAGCAGGTCTTGCTGATACTCAGCCGGAAATTGATCCAGTGAGTTTAAAGACGGGTGTTCTTTCCCGGTGATATATTCTCCAATCGCAATATCCTCGCCTAAAGCTGCTTTTTTCCGCTTTGCACGTTCCGCACGCTCAATTATATCTTTATTCGTCATTCCGCATCTACCTCGTTACTACGTACACATAACTCCACGCATCTTTCAAAACCAGTCTCCATGACGTTCTTTGTTACCTCGTCCGGCATTCCAGAGCAGGCTATTCGGCCTCCAAGCATCACGTGCGCACGATCTGCCTTTATATGCCGCATTATAGAGCCGCTATGTGTAATTATAAGCCCTGACTTATCTCTTTTGCTGGGCATCTTGTTTCTATCCAGAAGCTCACTCATTATCCTGCCTATGAGCTCTATGTTCTCGACATCCACGCCTGAGTCGGGTTCGTCGAACATGATGAAGTCAGGTGCTTGTGCGAGCAGTTGCAGTATCTCCGACCGTTTTACCTCTCCGCCTGAAAAGCCAAGGTTCACATCTCTGTTCAAGAAGTCAACCGAGATGTTTAGCCTTTTCGCAAGCGCAATCACATCTTCGTCTATATCGTCTTCTTTTCTTCCCTGTGCAATATTCACCATATCGCCGAGCTTTACTCCTCTTATCTCCGGTGGATGCTGGAATGACATGCCCATTCCCAATTCCACACGTTCGTTAGTAGGTAAATTGGTTATATCCACGCCTTTAAACGTTATAATCCCTCTTGTGACCTTATAACTGGGAAAACCAAGTAGGGTCATCAGAAGTGTTGTCTTTCCACAACCATTGGGTCCAAATAATACGTGCACCTCCCCTTCTTCTATATTAAGGTTTAAATCCCTTACTATTTCTTTTCCTTCCACTTCCACAGACAAATCTTTTATCTCTAACATTTGTTACCTCATACTTCTCTTCACAGCAAAATAAAAAAAGAGGAGGATTTAAAGTTTCTTCTTTTTTGGACAGATATTCATTTCACTTCGATCTTCTTCACCTCTTCTATTGCTAGCTTCGGTATCTCTATCTGGAGTACGCCGTTATCGAAAGCTGCATCCACATTATCCTTGTCCACCTCCGTGGGCAGCGGTATAGACCGGTTAGAAGTTTTTATAACTCCTTTATATCCACATAGGGTGCTGCGGTCTCTGCGAGTTCTTCTCCAGTAGCTCCGGGCAGTGCTTGCCGACCAAAATAGTCGGGTCCTGTGTCACCAAACGCTTGGTCTACCAGTTCTTCCATTCTTCTTAGCTCTTCAAATGGGTCCCATATATATCTTCTTCGCCAAACCATTTCTCATCTCGCCCCCTATTTATATGCACTATTGTTGTAAGAATTATAAACTTTCCTGCTCTAACTACAGGGCATGTAAACTTCTTTTACCTCTTCCAACATCTTATCCTCCAACCTGCACTCTCAATGGAACAGCGAAGCCGTTCAAAGAAAAGGTTCTTCATGGATGTTTCTCAGGCGGATGACAAGTCCAACAGGTATTTTCTTTGACATCCATATCGTGGTCGTTGTGACATGCTACGCACTCGAAACCTGTATAATCCGGACTTTCAAGCCCTTTGTACTCATCAATCTTGTGTGCCGTGTGTTCGATCGTGGCGTGGCATTTAAAGCATGATATCGTAGGGTCCGCAATATATTCTGTCGGTCTTTTGTGCTCGCTGTGGCATTCCATACAGTATTCGTTCTTTGGCGATGCCGGCGGTTTATTCTCCACCTTTTCTACCATATCGTCATAAGTCTCGTCTAAACTCTTACCTTCGGCCATCCCCTCGGCTATGCCTTCTACATGGTGAAGAGCCTCGCCAATATACAGAAACATCTCCGATTTGTGCGGCTTATGGCAGTCGTGACAGTCCACTTCCGCATGCGATGTGACCATCAAAGAGTCATAAAAGGGCTGCATCTCATGACAGTTTGCCCCGCAACTCTCGGGTTTGTGCATCTCATGCTCCATGACTGGTATCATAATTGCCGCACCGCCGATGACTCCAACGGCCACCACTACGACCAGAGCAATAATTATCTTCTCACCTGTTTCCATACTCACACCTCCATTTTCTTATTCCCTTCGCTTCTTCCACCAATATTACCCTATCTTTTTTCCGCTTCCCCATCTCCATCACCTTTTGGTTTTATTCCAACTATGTAATTAGTTTAAAGTTATGAATATAAAAAGGTTATCGGTATTTTTGTTTACATCCCAAAAGTAATGGGCCAAAAGAAGCCGATCAACGAGACTGCATGAGCAAAGTAGTAGATATTAATCGCCTTTTTTGTTCATAGCTCTCAAATGGTTGGAGATTAACCTCTATCAGCGGCGGTAGTAACATGGTCCCGGTCTCATTATATAAATCCCGGTTACTTCGACTTCGATAACCCCTTCTGGGGCACTATCATGTTTTTTGGATTTTGAGTGCATAACTTTTCTGCCCACTTCATAAATTGAGCCATCGGTATGGTATCGTCCTAT
>DAOUUS010000152.1 GCA_030668065.1 Candidatus Methanophagales archaeon | reverse complement strand
TGAGAAACAAAAAGATACAAAATTTAAAATAGCAAGTGAAATTATGAAAAAAGTATCCAATGAGCTTAGAAGTTCAAACACACGATTAGCACAGCGTGCAAAGATTATCGAAGAAGCAAAGACTGATGTTTTTGAGGTTATATCCCCTAGATGGGGAATAGAAATTTGAAAATTGGATTAGATAGCACAGTTTTTAAGAATAGGAAGTTTATTGATTGGCTGATTTATAATAAAAACCTTTTTGAAACGCATATTTCAGAGGTAGTATATATGGAAACGCTTTTATGGTATAAACGTCTTGGCATAGGAAAAGAAGGGTTTGACGACGATTTAAACGAATTACATGCTAAAATAATCTTCGTGGATATGAAATTGTCCGATTTGATTACTGAAAATGCTGTAAAATTTGGTAGAGCGTTTCCTTTCAAAGACCATGCAAGGGATTATGTTATAGGAAGCATTGCAAACTCCGAAGGGAGCTATTTGATAACAGATAACGTTAAACATTTTAGGTGGCTTTCCGATATGGTCCAGGTGATGACACCAGAGGAGTTTGTTTATAGGTATGTGAAAAAAGAGTATATTTAATAAGGGATAAGCTATATTAAACAACCAGGATGCCCCGGAATTTATTCCGGGTTGTGGAGTGGTTGGAGCTCAGAGGTCGAGTTGGCAGTGTAAGCCGGGAGGTTTTGTGGGGTGGTGATGCAGAAATTCCTAGCTTTATGAGCTGCAACATTATGCAAAGTAAAAGAGGATGATAAATCCGGATCTAATTCCAAATAAAAAAATCCGAGATAGCAGAGTACAAGAAATATTACGGGCTCCCGAATCTATTACAAAGAAGTGTAAAGATGGCGAAGAAGAAACGATATCGCGGACATTTCTGTAAGGTATGCGGGCGGATCTCCTGCCAAACGAGAAATTCTCTGGCAAAGGACACGCAGCCCATATCTGCAAGAAATGTGCCAAGAAAACAAAGGAACAACAGTCAGAAGAGATCGCTCTCAATCGCATTTACCATGTGTATCAATATCAAAACCTCTCGCGAGACAACCGGCGGATGTTGGAGAACTACGCCCACAGCAAAAGAGAGCAAATCCATTCGGTGGCACTGGAAGCAATCGCGACTTTTAGAAAGGCCCCCTTATCTGACGGGATTGAATACTCAGAGTAGGATTTCTTAGACGAAGCATAGAGAAAATTAAATAGGATCATACTTCATATAACACGGCATATACGCTGCGAGCTACGCTCTCGCCCTTCAGTCACCACTTCGCAAATGTCGAAAAGATAACCAAACTCGACTTCGCCTTCGACTAACACACGCCCACCCCACATCTGTCCACGGCTCATCCCATTGCCCGACCTCAAAACCCGTGGATTCCTCGGACTTGCAGTCGGAGCGTGGCACGGATGGGACTTATACACAGGAATTAAGGTATTTATAAGTAAAAGTTTCTTAGATATTAATTAGAGGGGTATGGTAAAGCAAAATATAAATGGTGTGATTAACATGGGGAGTGTAACAATTACGGACAATGGGACAATAACAATTCCATCGGTAATCCGCAAAAAATATGGATTGAACGAAGGTGCCGGATTGGAGTTTGTAGAATCTGAGCTTGGAATCGTACTTGTCCCAATAAAACCTCTGAAAGAGTCGTTTGGAATAGATGGGGATATTATGAGGGAAATAGCAAAAGAAATAGGGGAGGATAGGGAGAGAGAAAGGAACGACAACGAATGATAAGGTTGTCTTTGATACGGGTCCTTTTTCGCTTTTTTTGCTGGCGATGAAAGAGTGAAAGGATATTTTGAATCGATGTTCGCTGAAGAATCGGTTGGTCTAACGGTCTGCATTGTGATTGCCGAATTTCAGTATAAAGTCTGCCAAAAGTTGGGAAAACAGGTTGCTCGGGATAGAGGAGCACGAATAAGGACATCTAACATAGAACTCATTCCAACGGATGAATTAGCATCTGAAGCATGGCTTACAAAGTGCAGATATGGCAATCTCCTTTCTATTGTGGATTGCTTTGTGTACGCATTGGGGAAAAAGGAGGATGCGCTCATTTTGACGACTGATTCTGCATTTAAAGAGCTTGATGTGAAAGTGGAATGGTTTGAAGTGTTGTAATGTAGTTAAGTTTGCTTTGCAGTTGTTACCCAAATGGGATACGATAATGCTTATAGGGTTCTAAAACCATTTCACACATGCAGACCAAATTGAGCAGAAAGGTCAGGGTTAAGGTTCGCCTTTTCCCTCCTTTTTGTTTTGTCTCTCAAATGATAATTGTGTTTGTGGTGGTGTAGAATGTGCTTTATGGGTGTGCCGAGTGGTCAATAAGCGGGATAGCGAAGCGGATATTATAACGCTTCACGCTAAGCGTTTTATGTGCTTCTCAAAAAGGAATATCGAAAAAAACCGAAACTCAGTTTATAGCCTATGGCAAATGTATAGCAGCAGTAAGTCGCGGAGTTCCGTATGTGAGGGTAGGGTTTAAGTACGGGGTATAGTGACTTAAGAACAATTGATATTTTATAAGAAGCCTATAGGAAGAACGGGCAATGGAAAAACCAAGAATTCAGGTAAATCTGACTAAGGATGAATGGGAAGATATAGAATGTATGTAGTGTAGCAGAATAATTCCATATGCACACCAAACATATATAGTTTAACGTTGCCATACAGCCACTATATGCTAATGTAGTAATTCACATGTATTTGTTTTTTGTACTCAGGATAGTACTTTAGTGTGAGGTGGGCTTTGATCATTGAGGTGGTGGTGTGGGATGTAGCTGTTACACTCAGGGGCTGAAATTAGATTGGCTTGCTTGCCTATGCGTGTGTTATGATAGTATATAACTAACTAAAAAAATAAAAAGGGGTTAACCCCTTAAAAATCGTTTATCGCGGCTTCTATATCTTCGCGTTTCACGGTCCTTCGCTTGGCATGTTTAGAAAGGTTAATAGCTTTCTTCGCTATTTCGTTAGCCTTCGCTTCTAACTCTTCTATCAATGCCTCACTAGCGCCTGCACTTACTCGCTCTGCCCCTGCATTTCTTATCAGGCGGGTTACAGTCACTATTGGTAGTTCTGCCATTTTTATCACCGATACTTAATAAGCAAGGTACATTATAAAGGGTATTCATATTTTCATGTGTTTTAATGCTTAAACTGGTGGTAGAACTAAGAAACTTATACGTCAGCCCACTTAATACGGGTAAAAATGCGTCACCACCGTCACGACTGTCACAAGGCAATAACTCAAATTTAGTCATAAACCATTGCTATTCTAATCGGTATTCGCCCCGGAAGGGTTTTCTTCTGTGCCTTCACTCATTTCTTCTTCTTTCTTCTCGCTTTGGTTTTAGCCCTGCCTTTACGTCTAGCCCTACAATGTCATAGCGATTAGGGAAGTTAAACCACCTATCCGCCTTCGATAGGTCTTTTAATACTTCTCGTGCCGTCCATGTATGCGCTGCTCTTTTGTGATAATCCATTAACTTCGCTGCGTTCATCGTCCCGCATCTGTGCTTGTGCGATAAACGCTTCTAAATTTGTGTACCTGAGTCCCATACGCATCTCCCGAAAACAGCCAATACCGCCGTCTTGTTCTCATCATAATGCAGGTCAGGACTCATATAATCTTCTATCTCGCCTATACGTGAACTTATGCTGCGATTAGTCAGATATTGTTTTATACGTGCTACTTGCTGCCGAAATGGCATCAGCTTCTCTCTCGTGGATTTACGTTTTTTGGGCTTTGGCATCTTGTTAACATATTGTTCACCCCCCCCACCACCCACACACACATAAAAAGTGTTAGAAAGTGTTGTTATATTGCCAAAAAAATATGAACGCAGAGGAAACAAAATCCGTGTAAATCAGTCTAAATCTGCGTCCTATAATTTTTCATCACACAAAACCACCCCTTTTTCGCACGAGATACACCATAAACAGCCCACCCCACACACACGTAGCATACATTTTTTTTGCGCTTTTTCACTAACCCGGACACACCCGGATTCTCGCTCTACCGCGTTAATCCGGGCCATACACTGCCCTAGCATTTTTATATGCGTGCTTGTCCACTGCGAACACCGAATTAATGCGCTAATACCGTGAATTCACGTGCTTGCCTCGATCCGACTTACAAATACTGCTGCCCCCACCGCAAAACCAGGACCCCCGAAACAAAGCCCGGCCAGAACCAAAACTGTAACGTACTTAAACTTTTTTTGCTAATGTCTAAAACTTTTTTGTAGTACATCCCAAGTTTAATATAGTGTCCTAACGAATGGTGTTACAGTGAGCAAAACCAGATGAATACTAATACACTAGCTGGAATGGCTCAGTGCATCGAGTACCCCTAAATGGCTCAGTGCATCGATACCTTTATATTCCGGTTTTTGGTTCAGTGCAGCGATACCATTAGCCCAACCTAAAGATAGAATCATCGAGTTTGCGTACGTTCTCCTCGAGCTCATAGCTGAATTTCTTAATCTCCAGCACCTTTAATTTTTTATCTTTGTAATACACCCTGAGAGTTTGTTTCAAGGTTTCTATGGTTGTCCAGACATATTCGCCAATATATTCCTTACCTACGTCGAAATAGTCATTG
>DAOUUS010000034.1 GCA_030668065.1 Candidatus Methanophagales archaeon | reverse complement strand
GGTAGGACCATGGCGAACGGTACGTATAATCCTGTAGTTAGCAGCCCGAAAGATTGCGTGAAGTCCAGAGATTCGCCCGTGGACTGCCCTATCAAAATATCATGTAACAGTCCCTCAGGCGCGAACGAATTTACTACGTCTGTAATCCACGGTCCATAGTAAATATAGAACAAAGGGTCCATCAGATGTTCAATTATCCAGTTTCCTATCCCGATTATGAATGTAAACATCAGCAGTATCACGATTATCGCAATGGGGATGCCCGTGATTGGCTTCACCGTAATATCTGCTATACGTTCCCAGATTGTGTGATGGCGATGATGCACCACTTGAACTTTACCAATGATTTCGCCCACTTTCGCCCATCGCTCGTCTTCGGACATTGGCTCAATCGTTTTGGATACTCGTGCATCACACAATTCAGATGCGAGTTCTTTTATCCCTTCACCCGAGATCGCACAAGTTGGGATAATAGCCACGTCAAGCAGCTTTTCCAATTTAGCCACGTCTATATCAACGCCAATGTGTTTCGACTCGTCCCACAAGTTCAAAGCCACGATCGTGGGCTTTTTACTGCCCAGGATTTCCAGTGTTAGGTAAAGATTCCGCTCTAAATGTGTAGCGTCTGCAACATTTATTACGACATCCGCTTCTTGAAGCATGGACTGAGCCACTTCTTCTGCTTTTGACGTGGGTTCTAAGGAATAAGTACCGGGGACGTCAATCAACTCGAACTTCTCGCCTCGAATGCACGTATTGCCCTTTGTAAAATCCACTGTCGTACCAGGATAATTCGATGAAATCACGTTTACACCGGTAAGACGCGAAAAAACAACACTTTTGCCCACGTTTGGACAGCCCATAAGGGATATTCGCTTCATATCTTCTGTATTAAAATACGTCTCGCCATGCCCCTTCCAATCGCTATCTGCGTACCTTCTATGTTTATGACTACCGGACCCATTGCAGGCTGTGTCGCTACTATCTCCACGATTTTACCTTCCATCAGTCCCATCGTCCTGAAGTGGCGTTGCCGCCCTGCTCCATGCCCCAAAGCAACTATCTTTGCTCGTTCGCCCGGAAACAGAGTAGTAAGGGGAACCGCTTCTCTATCCTGATTCATATCGCTCATCTGATACTCTACAAGTATAGTATAAATTCTCTTTTCGTAATGTATTATTTTGCGTTTTTCTTGTGAACGGTAATTGCGCCCAAAAGTCAGAGGGTATACCCGTATTTAGATTTGGGCATGCGCCAAAAATAGTAAACATATATAAAAGGAAGTACAATTTAGCATTTACGGAAGATGTCGAAAGAAATAACCTTAGCGGATATAATGGATCTGTTAGAAGAGTACGAAGCGATAGAGCTGGAGGACGTTTCGATAGAGGGCGAAATAGAGCTAGAAATATCGTCAGACGGGGTGGTTCCTACTTCGCTAATCCAAATACTACAGTCTATGCTAAGTGCAGTGGATAAACAGATCGAGGCAACTCGTTCGACCCGAAGCTCGTTGATCCATGTACTGCAGCCAAAACTAAGTATGGGTGAGAAGAAGGTAGCGGGTTTAGCGCCGGCGAATTCAGATTTGGGTATGCGCCAAAAATAGTAAACATATATAAAGGGAAGTACAATTTAGGATTTACGGAAGATGCCGAAAGAAATAACCTTAGCGGATATAATGGATATATTAGAAGAGTACGAAGTGATAGAGCTGGAGGATGTCTCGATAGAGGGCGAAATAGAGCTAGAAATATCGTCAGACGGGGCGGTTCCTACATCGCTAATCCAGATACTGCAGTCCATGCTAGGTGTTGTGGATAAACAGATCGAAGCAACTCTTTCGACCCGAAGTTCGTTGATCCAGATATTGCAGCCTGCGCAACTGCCTCAACTAAGTGCGGGCGAGACGAAAGTACAGTCTTTAGTGCCGGCGAAGTTTGAAGTAGCGAAAGCCGAATGGAACGGGCAGATAGAAGAAGTAACACTCGGTGCTACGTCTTCGGATGGTGGCACGCGGGGGAATGTTGTAACGATCGGGGGAGAGAAAGCATTACCGTTTTATAATTTTGACAATCAAATGCCGCATCCACCGGTGATTTCCGTGGATTGTTTTGATATGCCTATTCCACTTGCGAAAGCGGTGCGCGGGTATTACGATGATGTGATGGAAGATCCGGGCGAATGGGCGAAGAAGAACGTACAGGAATTCGGTGCGGATATGGTCACGATTCATCTGATAAGCACGGACCCTATGATAAATGATACATCCGCGAAAGAAGCGGCAAAGACGGTAGAAGAAGTGCTGCAAGCGGTTAAGGTGCCGATAGTCATCGGTGGTTCCGGTAATCCGGACAAGGACCCGGCGGTGCTGGAAGCTGCGGCTGAAGTAGCAGAAGGTGAGAGATGTTTAATTGCGTCTGCAAACTTGAACATGGACTATGAGCGGATAGCAAAAGCCGCGCAGGACTACGGGCATGTCATCCTTTCGTGGACACAACTGGACATAAATGCGCAAAAGACGTTGAACCGGTATTTATTTAAATTGGGTGTGCCGCGTGAAGACATCGTGATAGACCCGACAACGGCTGCGCTTGGTTATGGCCTGGATTACGCATACACGAATATCGAACGGATGCGGATAGCGGCATTGAAGGGTGATTCTGACCTGGCATTTCCGATTTCGTGTGGTATAACAAATGCGTGGGGTGCGCGAGAAGCATGGATGAAGGATTCACCCATTCGTGAGGACTCCGATTGGGGGCCTGCTGCGTATAGAGGTCCTTTGTTTGAGATCGTCACGGGGCTGACGTTAGGAATAGCCGGTGGTGATTTGTTCATGATGATGCACCCAAAAGCGGCTAAAACTGTTAAGCGAGTCACGCAGATGCTGTTCGGCGCGAAAACGGATGATGATAAAGCGATAGGACTGGCAGATTGGGTGAAATGGAGGCCGGAGAAATGAGAATAGGTAGTCCGATGGAAATCTGGGAATATCTACCCGGTACGAATTGCGGTGAATGCGGTGAGAAGACCTGTCTGGCTTACGCATCGCTATTGAAAGACCGTAAGAAGAGTTTAGAAGATTGTAAACCTCTTTTTGAGCCTAAGTACGCAGATAAGGCCAGCAAATTAATGGATTTGTTAGCGCCCGAAGTGCGAGAAGTGAAGATCGGAGTAGGTGCGCGGACTATGAAAATAGGTGGTGAGGACGTCCTGTACCGGCACGAGCTGACGTTCTTCAATAGAACCGCGCTTACTTATGACGTTTGGGACACGATGGACGAAGCGGAACTGCGTGTTCGAGTAAAAGAGATAACCGACTGGCGCAAGTTTTACGTGGGTGAATTTTTAACGTTAGATGCGATTGCTATTCGTTCGGTATCAGACGATGCGAACACATTTGCGACCTGCGTGAAGTGCGTTGCCGAAGAGACCGACCTGCCGCTAGTGCTTTGTTCGTTCAATGCGGAAGTGCAGGAAGAAGGTTTGAAGACGGTTTCCGATAGGAATCCCTTGATATACGCTGCGGACAAGGACAACTGGTCAGAGATGCTAAGCCTTGCAAAGCGCTACAAAGTCCCGGTTGCGTTGTTCTCGCCGGACCTCAATATGCTGAACAGCCTTGCAGTAACATTTTCCTCAGCCGGTATACAAGACCTCGTGCTGGACCCCGGGACGTACCCCACGGGAAACGGGCTCCGTGATAGTTTCTCCAGATTCGTACAGCTAAGACGTGCGGGTATAGGAGAGCAGGATAAACAAATTGCATATCCGCTGATCGCCGTGCCTATGACCGCATGGCAGGTGCTTGAAGATGCACTGGAAGCTTCTTACTGGGAAGCGGTTATCGCAGATACGTTCATCCTAAGATATGCGGATATGATGATTCTGCACTCGATTGAGCCGCATTCGTTGATACCTGAGCGTACTCTTGTCGCGAATATATACACCGACCCACGGCGTCCTGTAAGTGTAGATGCCGGGCTGAGAGAGGTCGGCAACCCAACGGCGGAATCACCTCTATTCCTTACCACTAACTTCGCTTTGACTTATTACACAGTAGAAAGTGACATCGCTTCAAACAAGATTGATTCGTATTTGATGGTGGTAGACACAGATGGTCTGGGCGTGGAAGCGGCAGTTGCAGGCGGCCAGCTCAATGCAAACGTGATAAAAGAGACTATTGACTCGCATGAAATAGGCAAGAAGGTAAAAAACGAGACAATCGTGTTACCAGGTCTTGCCGCGCGTATTTCCGGTGAGACGGAAGATGCAACTGGTTGGACAGTACTTGTGGGACCACGCGACAGCGGCAGGATTCCGGGTTGGATGGAGACTAGTTGGCCCCCGGAAAACGCTTCGTAAATCAAACTTTCTTTTGAAAGAAAGAAAATATCCACAAGAGAATGAGTTTCTTTGATCAAACTTTCTTTTGAAAGAAAGTTTGATGGGGCAGCCCAGATTCGAACTGGGGTCCATGGCTCCCAAAGCCACGAGGATAACCTGGCTACCCTACTGCCCCTTTTCTTTTTTGCATATGCCCTTTTTGCATATGCCCTTATTAGTAGGAGATTCCTTACATAAATACTAGGTTTATTCTTCTACAAGAAGGTGGTTTTTAATCTCGGTAACCTATCTCTTTGTATTCCATGAAGGTACCAGCAAAGAACTTCGAGGAAGGAGATGCAAGGCTAAAAGTATTCACGTCCTGGAGTGGCGGCAAGGAAAGTTGTCTTGCCTGCTATAAAGCGAAGTCAGCCGGATTTGACGTCTCGTACCTGCTGAACGTTATATCCGAAGACGGTACGCGATCACGGGCTCACGGATTACGTTCTGACTTGTTAGTCTTACAAGCAGAAGCTATCGGAATACCGCTAATCCAGGTAAAAAGCACGTGGAATAGCTACGAGGCTAAATTCAAAGAAGCTGCGAGAGACTTGAAGCACAAGGGTCTAAAAGGCGGTGTATTTGGCGATATTGACCTACCGGAACATAAGGACTGGGTGGATAGAGTTTGTTCGGAAGTAGGAGTAGAGTCAATCGAACCGCTATGGCGGTATGACCCGAAAGCGGTATTAACAGAATTTGTGAACTCGGGATTCAAAGCGATAGTAATAAACGTAAAAGCGGATTTGTTCGGCGAAGACTGGTTGGGTAGAGAGCTAAACGCGCAATTTATCGCGGATTTGCCAGACACAATTCATCCCTGCGGCGAACACGGCGAATATCACACTTTTGTGCTGGATGGTCCTTTGTTCCAGCAAAGAGTAGAGATACTGTCGTCAAACACGGAATTAAAAGACGGTAATTGGCTGCTTGATATTTCTGAATATAGCTTAAGCGCTAAGTAGCAAAAACGCATCCCGAGGTCATAGGATCATATACGCTACCACGTCTTCAATCGTGGCTACCTCTTCCACTGCCATTTTGCCTTTCATATGTTCTCCGAGGTCTATCTCACGGGGCACGTAATATGACCTTACAAACGTGAACCCGAATATATCATATTCCTTTGTCTTCTGCTCGTAATAAGTCAGTTTCTTGTACCCCTTTGGCACTAAAAAGAGTGTCATACCGTTCTTCTCCGCCGCTTCTGCCTTCTCAAGCACAGCTCCTACCTGCCCTATATATCCACCTTTTTCGATTGTGCCTGTAATAACAACATCCGGTTTCAGTGTCTTTCCTTCCATCGCCGCGATGGCAGCAGCGGCTATCGCAGCACCGGCAGATGGCCCGCCAATCAAAGTGCCGTTTATGTTAAAATAAATGGATATGTCTTTAGTCGTAACGTCCCGATTTGTGTAGTCCTCAGCAACTTTTACCGCTTCTCTCACCGAATATTGCGTTGTGAGATCGGTAAACGGATTCGTATTGACCAGGACATTTCCAGTGCCGTTTTTTAGCTCTACATGCACCGTGCCTAACACACCGAATTGGTTATCGGTCCTAACCGCAACGATATTAGCGCAACTGACGCCTTTTGACACGTTTATATATGTTTGTTTGGCTTCTATCGCCGCACGTCCTGCACTACGGACACTGGTAAGTTGCTCTATAATGTCCTCTTGCGCAGCTATCACTCGCTGCTGTTGTTGATAGACCAGAACTGACGTGGCTATCGAGAGAACTAATAGGATAGAAAGCACAGCAATTATCGCATTCTTGCGGTCCATATTCGTCACTCAATTAATATATTGGTGCTGGGCAGTAATATAAAAACATCAGAAACGCAAGTTCACTTATCCTGTCACACGCCTCGTTGTATATAAAGTACAAGTTCTAACTGTTTAGGACGCAGATGTACGCAGATGCACGCAGAAAACTATTTCAAATTATCAACTGCCTTACGTTTAACTTCCTGTTTAGTGCCAAAAATAAGTTCTATCATCATTGCAATCTCATAAACCTGTTCCAGAAAACCATATTATAAACTCGATAGAAGATTCTAATAAACTACTCCGTCAATTCCATACATTAAAAATCCTGATTAGCTGCGTTCATCTGCGTCCGATTATCAAAAATTGTTCTTTCTTGTGGCTGCTGATTTGTAATACAACCACATACAACTTTTTGGGGGACTCATAACCCGTGACAGTAATTAATACCTGAATTTACCAGATTTGTGCATATCCACAACTTCGTCATGGTCGCGCACATGTGTACAAACTCCGTACTACATGTTCCTAAAAAAAAATACAACATCCACATTTTTTTTTTAGCAGCTACCGAAAACCATTTTAGCCAGCGTTCCATTATCACTTTTTGGTAGTGGTAAGAAACTATCAAAAGTATGGCTAGGTCCCACAATAGATAACATGAAAAACGATGAGCGTAAATATGTTTCGGCTGTGGTGTTATACCCAAGCAATGGACCTCAAAGAAGAAGGGACGATTGTAAAATCTTTTATAAACAATTAGGAGGTGAAATGTAAAAAATGAAAATAGATAAAACAACTATAGGTCTGTCACTAATTCTTGCAGTAGTTGTGGCTATGACGGTATTTTCTGCTTCTTTACCGGTAAGTGGTACCGGCGCAGAGCAGAACGTAACGGTATCGAAAAACACGACCGCAGTTAAAATTGTATCCCAAACCGGTGATGCGGGTACTGCGATTAGCTACTGGAACTTCACAGGCGTTATCGGTGCGACAGTTGCCAATCCACAAAATAGTGGTTCTGAAACACAAGACCCAGCAGTAGATCAAAAGGGAATATGCACACTCAACAATACTAATAGCCAAACGATGTCCGCAGTGTATATCAGTAATGGTTCATGGAGTGCCGATGTTGTATCCGATTATAAATACTATGCTTGTGCCACAGGTGCCAACCCCACTGATGCTGCCGGCATAAATTTAGCTATGACTGGTTCGGAGATAGATATTGGTTCGATAACTAACAATGAAAATACATCACTATGGCTAAAGGTAGTACTTAAAGGATCAGGTTCGGCAACGTCTACGTTTACTGTAACTTCGGAGATATAAGAAAAAACAGTGCAAAGGAAGGGATAAAAGTATAACGAACGGGACGTTTTAGCCCCACTTTTTTTTAAAAAAAGCATTACACAAAACCAAAACTTTTATATATAAACAGGAGTAAAAGAAAGACCTGCGAAACGAAAGGGCGGATACCGCGAAGAACATAGCAACAATTCTAGCGTTCGGGTTATTAGTCTTGGTACTCTCGGCTACTGTCCAAATCCCAGTACAAATAGCATCTGCAACAACTGCGGAGAGAGTAATATTCTGCAATCTCAATGCTTATCCGGGCGATACAATAACGGAAAACATGACGCTGTATGGTGACCTTCCAGATAGAGCAGGAAGCTGGCGTATTTTTTATAAGCAAATAGAAGGCGATTCGGAGAATATGAACATAACTTCCTGGATAGAAGTGACACCAAAGGACTATACAATAAAAACGGGAGAAGCGAAGCATTTTATGTTGATAATAAATGTGCCTTCCGATGCCTCCCCCGGACTATGGGGTGCAACGACAGAAGATGCAGGGATAGCGGGGCATGCTGCCCAAAGAAGAACCTACATAGAATTCAAGGATGCAGATGCTGAAGCTGTTGTGCAAGGTGCGGGCTCTACCACATACACAGGGATTAGAATACCAGTCTCAGCTAACGTTTTAGGAACACCCGAAAAACCGTCGCCACTCGAAGGCATTACAGACACGCTAAAATCGAATATTCTATCTATCGCTGTGCTTGCGGTAATCGTTGTGCTTCTGGTAATACTGCTCAGGCGCAGGAAGACATGAGGCAGATACCAATAGCACTGACAATATTGGTTCTCATCGTCATAGTAACTATCGCATCCGTGCCCGTATCGGCAACCGCGGTAAATCGGTTATCCATCTGCAATAACGAAGGATATACAGGCGATGTGCTTACTATACCAGTCACGCTGGAGTGCACATCCGGGGAAAGGATAGGGCACTGGCGCACTTTTTATAAAAAGGTGGAAGGCGATTCGGCGAAGGCAAACATAACGAACTGGATAGAGGTAATTCCTGAGGATTACACACTTAAAGCGGGGGAAGAAAAGGAGTTTTCAGTGCGGATAACCATACCGAAAGACGCAAAACCGGGATTGTATGGTGCCACTTCTGAAGACGCAGGTATGGAAGGGCATTCCGGTGAAAGAAGGACATACATTTTGTTTGAGGATGCTTCGGCAGCAGCAGGTGCAGGTGACTCTACAGTTTATACGGGGCTCATGATACCTGTATCAGTAAACGTTTTAGCAGTGCAAAATCCGTTTACCCTTATTACAAGAGAGTTAAATGAGAATAAACATCTTGTTGCGCTCGTGGCAATCGCCTTTATATTGATTGTGGTACTGTTGAGAAGGAAAGATAAAGGTTGGGCAGGCAAGGAAGATGCCGCTTGACCTGTGAAAAGATGAATCGAGCAAGAACAAACGGTGAAATCGCATGCATTTTAATCGTCATAGCTTTGCTTATCGTGCCTTTAATCGCTTTTGGTGCAACACAAAACGAGACAAAACAGGACGTAACGCAGCTTGAAAATATCATAACGTCTGAACACGTAGCTGAACTTAATGAAACTCCGTCAGAAAATATTACGGACGTAACGGCACCGATACAAACGCTACAAACACAGGAAAATGCAACTGATAATACAACAGGTAACGCCACGGGCGTTACGCGACAAACACCTGAAACTGCAACTGATAATACAACTGGTAATGCCACGGGCGTTACGCGACAAACACCGGAAAATGCAACTGATAATACAACTGATAACGCCTCGGGCGTTACGTTACAAACACCGGAAAATACAACGGATAATACAACAGGTAATGCCACAGGCGTTACGATACAAACACAGGAAAATGCAACTGATAATACATCAGTCATCGGTTTGAATTATACGATTAACGAATCAACAGGTGAATCACGTAATAATAATGTTACCGAATCCGTGATTGAACCGCCAAAACTAATTGCAAACAAAGAGTCTTATTCCCTGGATGAGGAACCGACTTTTTCGTTTGAATATAAAACTTTTAGAAAAAGTTTTATCAAAAACGCTTCGCAGAAAACTTTTAATGAAACTTTCACCGAAAACGCATCGCGGGAACTGCTTAACACGGTAAGCGAGGAAGCTGCTACTGGCGCACCTCAAAAAGTATTGAAACGCTGGGTGACTGAAAACGAAACGCTAGAGACTTTTGTTTATGATTCTTCGGGTGATCTAACAGACATCGCGCCCGAAATAGCGAAAACAGGCGAAGGCAAATTCGCAATTGAATTGCCTAAGGAACGAGCATTCCGAGCGGGTATCTATAAATTAAGTGTACGGTTAATGAAAGACGAGCACGTTTACGTTTTAGAATCCGAATTCCCGTGGGGCCTTGTTTCCGTAAACACCAAAAAAAGCATCTACAAACCCGGTGAAACCGCGGAATTAGTTATCGTTGTCCTGGATAAAGCAGGGCACTCAGTCAGCAATGCCGATCTTTATTTAACCGTAAACAATCCCGATAACGAGGAAACGATTTATTCCACCGCTGATGGCACGATTACCGCAAGTAGCGAATCTGGCATTTATAACGTGGATTACCCAACGGAAATAGAGGGTAATCACTCGATCTCAGTCACGGGTTTAATTGACAACGTTGAAGTTTCCTTCAATACGTATTTCCGGGTTCTGCCGGCGTATGAATTCGACATCATAAGAACGACACAAAGTAAGATAGACCCCACACTGCAGGACAGGTTTGAGGTCAGGATTGACGTAGAATGTTTTAAAGATGCAGAGTTGGTAACGTTAAAAGAATTTGTGCCTGCTGAGTTCGATGTGTATTCAACGGATGCCGCTACGGTTATGCAGGAAGACGATACAAAGACAATAACCTGGAATAAAGAATTAATCGGCAAGAAAACATCTGTCAGTTATTC
>DAOUUS010000277.1 GCA_030668065.1 Candidatus Methanophagales archaeon | reverse complement strand
TGTCGCGTTCTTTAATGTGACGACCGGGAACGAAATAGCGAATGGAACGTGGAATGGCTATGACTCTGGCAACTACTCGTCCATAACTTTTGATGTACCATTCGAGCTTACGGGCGGTGTCACATACAACTACGAGATAAGAACTGGCTCGTACCCACAGATACTGCACCAGGAATATTTACAGAATTCAATGGGCAATATCACGTGTTCGGAATTTACGGATGTCAATGGGGAGGAATACGACAACTGGATACCTGCCATTCGTTTAGGATAACACTATAACGCTATTAGTACCTAACATTTGGACTGGATAGTACATATCAGGGGCAGCAGGCATAAATCGCCCTTGTATAGTATAGTTGCCGGGTTGGATATAGTAACGGGAGAACGTTTTAGATACGTGTGAGCGGCAAGATCGTATTGGTATAGCCTGGGTTAAACCCAAAGAGCACAACGCGATTAGCACATTAATTTTTGGCTAATCGGGGCTATCCGCGTGATCTTGTGGTTTGCTAAACAAATACCGTCTTTCGATTCACCGTCTCTTAAACCGTTTCTCTATCTCCTTCTTGCTCAGCCGTATCATCGTGGGCCTACCATGCGGGCATGTATAAGGTATCTTCGCATGCTGCAACCCGTCCACAATCACGCGCATACCCTCGTAAGACAGTTTCTCACCCGCTTTTATACTCGCTTTACATGCTGCGGTACTGAACAGCACCTTGATTTTATCTGCTTTTTTACCGCTCTCTTCCACTAAATCCTCGATTACCAGCATTATCTCGTCCTCGCCGACCGTACGATAAAATACCACCGGTATTGCCCTTATAATATATGTGTCATCGCCAAACCGCTCTATGTCAAACCCCATATCCCTGAGTGCTTGTTCACTTTCACGCAGCAAATACAGTTGATGCGGGCTGAGTTCCGGTATGTACGGCTTCAAAAGCGCTTGTTTGTCTATCCTGCGTCCGTATTTAGCAATTAACTTCTCGAAATTTATACGTTCCGCAGCGGCATGCTGGTCTATCATAATCACGTCATCTCCTGCGCTCTGTGCTATGATATAGGTATCAAGAACTTGATACAAAGGCACGGGTAGTAGGTCTAACTGGTCTGCTCTACCCAACCCGCGGTTCTCCGCCTCTTTCGCTTCTCTGTCACTCGAAAACGAAGCTTGTAGGCTTGCATGCGCCTTCTGCTCTTTCGTGGTAGCAATGAACTCAACCCCCTCTGTTTCTGCACTTTCTACACTCGTTTCGCGTTGCACGACCTCAGGCATCAAATCCGCATGGCGTAAAGTCGTGGACACCGCGCCTACGATGAACTTAAAGACGTCATCAGCATGGTAAAAACTTAGTTCATACTTCTTCGGATGGATATTAACATTTATTTCCGCGGGTTCGATAACGATAGAAACGACCGAAAAGGGATATGCGTGTTTGGGCAAAAGCGACATGTAACCTCTTTTTAGTGCTTTGTTCACGAGTTCACTCTTCACGTACCGCCGGTTAACAAACGTGAATACGTGCTTTTTCGTGCTGTAAGACGCCGCGGGTTTGGATATGTACCCGTATAGCTTAATGTCAAATATAGGCGCAGAAACGGGCGAATCCGGCATTTTCAACTCGATTAGTTCTTTAGCAACGAAGCTCCCGAACGCATTAACGATGGCATCCAGCATTTTGCCATTGCCCGAAGTGCTTAGTATTGGCTTTTCCTTGTCGTCATGGAAGAGCTCAAATTTTATCTCGGGATAGATTACGGCGTAGTTTATGAAGACATCCATAATATGCCGCAGTTCGATGGATTTCGATTTTATAGTGCCGATTCGTGCCGGGAGGTTGAAAAACAAGCTTTTCACTTCTATTGTTGTGCCAACCGTACGACTTATCCGCCTTCTCTCTTTTAGGTCGCCTGCTTCTACTCGGAGATAGTCACCATAATCTTTGCTCTCATGCCTTGTGCTCATCTCTACCCTTGAAACTGCGGCTATGCTTGGCAGTGCTTCACCACGGAATCCCAATGTGTGTAATGCCGCGAAATCATCCATGCACCTTATTTTACTTGTTGCATGCTTCTCGAACGCCACTTCCACATCATCCTCGCTGATGCCGCATCCGTCATCGGTTATTCGGATGTAATCTCGTCCGCCATTTCCTATTTCTACAACTATATGGTGGCTTCCGGCGTCTATGGCGTTCTCTATCAACTCCTTAACTACCGCTGCCGGTCGGTCCACAACCTCACCCGCCGCGATTTTGCCTATTGTCTGCTCCTCCAGGACGAAAATGTTTCTCATGAATCGTTACAAAAGTAATGAAACCAAGCGTTGCAAAAAGAAAAACTTTTTTAGTATGGACTATAATTTGTTTGTGAACCGTAAATGAATAGCAAGAATTCGTGCCGTAAGGGGTCATTGATAAAGGCGAT
>DAOUUS010000036.1 GCA_030668065.1 Candidatus Methanophagales archaeon | reverse complement strand
TTTACCCCTATTTAGAAAATAATGTTAAAAATGGGTTCAATACAATTTTAAATGATTATAACAAAAATTATATGAATAAGAGGCATGCGTAATGAATTGATTTAATAAAAGAGGTTGAATAGGTGTGCTTCCAGAGGCTCTAAATACAAGAAATACATAAACATAATGTATAACGATGAAACGGTATCCAAATAACCATCGCAGGCAGTAATATGGGAGAGAAGAAGATAAATCCAAAGCCAGCTTATCAAAGAGGGCCCGTTTGGCCGCGAAAACGAAAACAGCTTCTGAAAGATACGATTCTACGAGACCTCGACAATTCCTCATTAGATGAAGTTGAAGAATGGACAGGTTTTTTGTCCAACATGCAATTTGTGAAGGGGAGGTGAAAGATGAAAAAATTTAACCTAACCGCTACAATATGGGAAGAAGAAGGTATATATGTCTCAAAATGTCCAGAGTTGGGCGTTGCAAGTTGCGGTGATACACCGAAAGAAGCACTTAGTAATTTGAAAGAAGCCGTAGAGCTTTATCTCGATAATGCAAAAGAGTTAGGGCTTATTATGGATATAGAAACTGCTCTTACGTCTTCCAGTAAATTCACGTCGATAATTGAGGTAACCGCATGAAGAAACTCCAAGTGGTTTCTTCAGACGACATAATCAAAGCATTGAAAAAAGACGGATTTGTGTATGCACCAAAACGTGGTAAGGGTAGCCACACAGCACTTCACAAAATTGATGAAAATGGGCGTAAATTACTTGTTATTGTGCCAAAAAGGAACGAACGGCCCAAAGGAACTCTTTTATCCATTCTTCAACAAGCGGATTTATCGAAAGATGCTTTTATTGAACTCTTGACGAAATAATCAAAATGAACACAGAAAAAACAACAAACTGCCAGGGATGCTCCGCAATTTATTGCGAGTCGGCGTAGGGTTCCTCTGAAGTCGTTATCACTACTTGCGCCGAAATCGCCTCTGAAATAAGCGTTGCAAATTCGTTCGCACCTCTATGCCCGTTCAACACAGGAATAACATATCGCCCGTTCTCCTCTATACAGACCACCCAGGGGTCTTCGGTCTTTTTCGTCGGCTCTATCGCCCGCACGATTATACCCATAGGCAGAATAGCGACAATGTTCTTCTTCGCTCTGAAACGTTCTCGTATCGCACTGTAAACACTTTTCACATTCTCATCTGCGCAATTGCAAGAGATATTTTCTGTGCATACTAACTCGGAATCAAACCCACTCTCTAACAGCATTTTTTTCACCGTTTCGGCAATTGCAACCGATTTCTGTGCCAGCACAAAAATGGCGATCATGACTCGCTACCCCCATAAAGTTTAGAAACACCCGATTTTTCAAGCACCGCACCCACAATTATCACGGATTGGCTCTTGATGCCTTCGGTCTTCACCTTCTCTGCAATATCATCTAAAGTACCCCGTATTATCCGCTCTTCCGTCCATGACGCTTTATGAACCACTGCCACAGGAGTATCCGAAGGATAACCAACCCGCAGTTCCGAAACGACCTCGTCAATGATATGAACGCCGAGAAATATGGCCATTGTCGCACCATGCTTAGACAGTTCCGCTATGCTTTCCTCTGCAGGCTTGCCGGTCTTCCCAAACGGTTTTGTGATTATCAGCGTTTGCGATACACCCGGGGACGTGAGTTCCCGTTTTAACGATGCCGACGCGGCCGAGAACGCAGTAACACCTGGAACAAGTTCAAAATCAATGTCCATAGACGAGAGGAAAGCCATCTGTTCCAGAATAGCGGAATAGAAGCTCAAGTCGCCTGTATGGAGCCGCACTACTCGTTTACCCGCTTTCGCAAATTCCGCGTACAGTGCAAATAAATCCTCCCTGGTCTTTCCATAACTGTCTATCACTATCGCATCGCTCCGCGCATATTTCAAAATCTCTTTAGGGACGAGCGAACCCGCATATATTACCACGTCCGCACTTTCTAGTTCACGCTTGCCTCTCAAGGTGAGCAGTTCCGGGTCGCCCGGTCCCGCACCTACAAATACTACTTTCGTTTTCATAATCTCGTGTAATCTCGTGGTTCCGGTTTAGTGTCCATACCCTTTTTTACGATAAGAGTGGAGAGGTAATGAGTTGGTTCTTCTATCTCACTAACTTTTCCTGATAATAATTTGGGACCAGTATAGATTTGGGGCACAAAAAATCTAATCGAAAAGTCCCGTAACACTGGTGAAGAATATCCCGTTCGAGATCTTCGATGCTGCTGACTTTATCATCGTGGATATCTACTTCAACAATCTCTTTTCGTTTTGGCATGTATGACTAAGCGGGATGTGCTTTTATTAAGATTTATTACGAATCGTCTTAGAATGAATATTGTGCCCTAGTAAAAACTGGTCCCAATAATTTTTGGTCTTCAAACCCGACCTTAACACATAAGATGGCTTTTTCATTGCCCAGCATATCCCTGATTTTATCCAGATCTTTTGGTTTGAGAAAGATCAAAGAATCTGAGCTCTCTATTACTCGCATTGCGTTTTTTGCTTTTACGTCCGGAATAATAGAAACAATCTCCGTTCCTTCCACCAGTGGGACCTGAGCAGTAGAGGTGCAAGCTGAGAATGAGGTTACCCCAGGAATTACTTCTAACTCCTCTACCAGATCGTTGAAAACCTCTAAGAATCGGTAGAATGTGGAATACATGCTCGGATCGCCCAGGGTGATGAATGCGACAGTTTCACAGCTATTTCCTTTTGCCAATACCTCTTCTCGCGCCTTTTTCCAATACAGTTTTAGCTTAGCTCTGTCTTTCGTCATCGGGAATACCGGTTCAACCACAATACAATCCCGCTCTTTTATTATTTTTTCAACCGTGTGGAGCGCTCGACTCCGTTTTCCCTCGCTCGACCTCGGCGCTACTATCATATCCACGCCCTTGAGTATCTTATATGCTTTCAATGTGAGCAGTTCCGGGTCGCCCGGTCCCACACCTATTCCATATAGCTTCATCTTTTCGCTCCATAGATTAGGAATACAGGATAAGAGGGCGCGAGGGCTGTTTTACCGCCCAGGTCCTTGCCCTTGTTCAAGCAGATATTAAGAACATTCGGAGTGATACCCCTTTTTCAGTACATTCATGGATTCTACTACGGCCTCAAGTCGGACTGCTATTATTCTGCCTCCGAGTTTCAAGTGTTTGTATACATTGTCAAGCGACTTGTCAAGGTTATCCGTGCCACCGAAGAAGATGAGATCAAAATTATGCGATAATTTGACATCTTCCATTTCACCTGATATGAGCTCGATTTTGTCATTTAAGTCGAAATCAGCTATGTTTCTTCGCGCAGTCTCAAAATGATCATTGTCCTTCTCCACTGCTGTGACGTCGCAACCTAACAGAGCGAATTCTATGGAAACACTTCCTGAGCCGGTACCAACGTCTAAAATCCGCTCGCCACCTTTTAGCCTCGCCTTAGAAACGGTAATCGCTCTGATTTCTTCTCTCGTCAAGCCTGCTTTTGACCGTGAGAATATGTTATCGGGTATCCCGGGTGATTTGTATGCCCATTTCATTCTTGCTTCTTATCCCCCCTCATCAATCTCATTATTTCACTTCTCGCCGCTCTAATAGTCAACGGATACGGATTTTGTATTGGCAACTTGTCATCCTTATGTAGAATCTCCATCAAACGCGCAATCCGCGGCAGCCTCAAGTGTGATCCTCTTATGACCGAAGCATCAGAAAAGACAGCTTCTGGTGTGCCTTCTGCTACGAACCGTCCCCGTGCATCACATATATCCTATCCGCATATTGCGGTACCGCATCTACATCATGAGTGGCGATAATCAATGCGATATTCATCCTTCGGCACAAATCCACTAAAAGGTGCATCACACTGCTTGACGTGCGTGGGTCTAAATTAGACGTGGGTTCGTCCAGCACAATGATTTTCGGATTCATTGCAAGTATCGGCAGGTACGATGCGTTCTCCTTTGTGCCTCTCTTTATCTGCCATACCCCTACCGCAATAAAGGGTATTGTGATTGCAAACCATACCAAACACCATTCTGGTGCCAATATACCCTCTGATATATGCATTCCTTTTATCACCCGAAGGAAGAGATGGGGTATCCGTATTTAAGCTTTTCCGTTTTGATTATAAATATTATCTATACCGGCAATACGGGGGGAGCTCTTTTATCAGGAAAAAATAGGGGTATAGATTTATAACCAGGATAAAACGGATATTCGCCGATCACGATCCTAGGGAACACACAAAAATTAATATACCCAAGTTTTAGATGGTTCTGAATTAGAAAATCACTACGGTGTAATGCGTAAAGTTCTGCGAACGAGTTAGAACTCTTTTGTGTCCGCTTTAAGCTATCAACATGCTACATGATGAAAATCACATCAGGTGGGTAAACTAGTTATTGTGTGCCCCTTCAAACGAAAACAGGGGTGTTTATCGTGTTAACGTTACGGATTGGGTGTTAAATACGTATCTACCGGTACTGCAGAGAGTTCATAACTTTTATGAAAAGTTCTTAAATAGTCTTTTTATACAACATCCGGTTAGAGAATACAACTAAAAAAGGAAAGTAGGAGAACATAGTTTATGACAAACGAAAGAAGTCTTCCTGTATGCTGTTATTGTGGTGCATGTGCAGCGTTCATACCGGATTATAAAAAGTATAGCGAAGAAGAGGTGGTGTGGGATAAGGGCTGTGGGGGAACAGTGTCAAAGGGCTTCTGTTTCAGTTTCTGCCCTCGCACGTTCGCAGCTTGCCGCTTATGTGAAGGCGAGTGCCCGCGGATGGAATATGGCGTATGTGATTTCAGCCCTTGTGCGTCCTCGCCCGAGGGGCGGATTCCTGGATACTACAATGAAATATTAAGTGCAAGAGCAACGGATAAGGGCATGAGAGCGGTGGGGCAGGATGGCAGTGTTGTAACAGCAATGTTATATGAAGCGGTAAGAAGAGGATTTATAGATGCTGCGGTTGTTGCTACGAGGACAGAAGATTGGAAAGTCGAACCTTTCGTTGCAACAACACCCGAAGAAGTCTTGCTTGGCAAAGGTCCTAAATACACCGCTTGTCCTTCTGTCCTGGGTGTATGGAATGCGATGGACCGTGGCTATGAAAAAATCGCAATGGTCGGTACGGGCTGTAATATAGAGGCAGTGAGAAGGCTTCACGCTCTGCATGACTCCTCTTTGGAACTGGATAGGGTGAAACTTTTAATCGGGCTTTTTGGCACCAAAGCGTTCTGGCACCGTGACCTGGTTACGTTTCTGTCAGAAAGAGAAGGAATAGATATTAGAGATGTCCAGAGGTTTTATGTTTCAAAGGGGAAATTTATGGTGGTTACAAAGGACAAAGAGTTTAGTATTCCAACAGAAGATATGGAACAGTGCGTGCGGGATACATGCAAGATATGTGAAGATTTCACATCGCAACTCGCCGATGTTTCAGCAGGCTCTGCGGGTTCGTCGGATGGATGGACGACATTAATAATCCGGACAAAAGTGGGTGCAGAGCTTGTAAAAGCTTCCGCTTCTGCAGGGGTAATAGAGACGAAGAAGATGAGCGTAGAGGGAATAGAAAAGATGGAAAGATTTGCAATAAATAAGAAATACGGTAATTATGGTATGATACGGGATCAGATGGAAATTTGTTCTGCATGTATAACGAATCCGTATTCGTTTACATTGCAAATAGGAAGAGGTGATTGAAATGGCAGATATATATGCAAATGCGAGGTCTACCACGGGAACATCCGTGAGAAGGCGAGATGTGAATACGATGAGTGGAATGTGTCCGATATGCGTGAAAGAGTGTACAGTGCTATGCGAAATAGGGAAGAGTACGTTTAGGGGACGAGAGGTATTGTATCCGGAACCGGAGCAGTATGGCTGGAGCACCGCCGCGTCAAATAAGGATTACGGGCTCGATTTCTCTGATTTTAATATCCTTTCGCGGTTGCGAGGTGCAGAAGGAATAGAACCAAGCCCGGATTTGGCTGTATTTCCGAATGTGAACATAGAATCGAAGATAGGCGGTATTCCGTTAAAGACACCGCTGGCAAGTGGCGCTTTCGGGTCTACAGATGTGGGAAGGAACAACTGGGATGGACTTGCAATCGGTGCTGCACTCACAGGAATAATAATCATCATAGGCGAGAACGTCTGCGGCGTTGACAAAGAATCGGTGTTCACAAACGGAAAAGTGACGAAATCGCCTGAGATGGAGCGGCGAGTAAAACTGTTCAAGGAATACTGGGACGGCAAATATGGCGATATAGCGGTGCAGACGAACGTAGAAGACCAGAGGTTCGGGGTGGATGAGTATGTAATCTCAAAACTGGACGTGAACATATTAGAGCGGAAATGGGGACAGGGAGCAAAGGCAATAGGCGGAGAAATACGAGTATCGTCTCTGGAAAGAGCATTAGACCTGAAGAAGAGGGGCTATATCGTGCAACCGGACCCCGAAGACCCTGCCGTTCAAGAAGCGTTTAAAGACGGCTTGTTCAAGACCTTCGAGCGGCATAGCCGAGTTGGATTCCCGGAGGAGCGTGGTTTTGTAGAAGATGTCGAATGGCTACGTGATATCGGTGCAAAATACGTAACGATAAAAACAGGTGCTTACCGGCCTGTGGACGTTGCATGGACGATGAAAGTGGCATCAGAAGCGAAAGTGGATTACATAACGTTTGATGGTGCCGGTGGCGGGACGGGCATGAGTCCTGTGCCGATGATGAACGAGATGAGCACGCCTACCGTGTATTTAGAAGCACAGATATTGAAGTGTGCACGGATATTGGAGCGCGAAGGTAAATACGTGCCTGACATGAGCATGGCGGGCGGGTTCGTGAATGAGACGCAGATGTTCAAGGCGATAGCAATGAGTAACTTCGGCAATGGTCCGTTTATAAAATCAATCACGATGGCAAGGTCGCCGTTAACGGCCGCAATGAAAGCTCTTTATTTCGCTGAACTCGCGGAAAAGGGCAGATTGCCACGTGATTTCGCAAATAAATACGGCAATAACCCGGAAAGGTTCTTTATCGCCACTGAGGAGTTAAAAACGGAATACGGTAGTAAAGTAGGCAAGGAGATACCCTGGTCTGCCGTTGGCGTCTATACCTATCTAAGTGAGCGGTTAGGGATTGGCTTGCAACAGATGCTTGCCGGCTCTCGGAAGTTCAAACTGGATTTGATAGATCGGGGCGATATTGCGTCAATGAGCAAGCTTGCAGCCGAAGTCACGGGGATACCGATGCTGCATGAACTGGAGGCGGATTTGTTCGAGGAGATATTGACCTCGTAAAGGTTTTTAAAAGTTGGCAAAATAGGGGTGTGAAAGCACCCTTAATTTTGTTTTATTTCTGCACTCAACGCTTGAAATCTTGCAACACCTTCAACCTCAGCTTTGAGAAATCCTCTTTTATCTCTACTTGGAAGCCCATTCCTGCGAATATCTCTTCAAGTTCGGTTTTAACGAATTCTTTTGGTATGTCCGAGCCTAATATTAACGTAAACTCGTTTTTTGACGTTTTGTTTAACTTAAAGAAATTGCACGTTTCAAGCCGTTTCAGTATAAACTCTACACGATAGAATTTGTGTTTGAACTGCTCCGCATGCGCCTGGCAAACTTCGCGATGCAATTCCCAGAACTTCTCTTTGTCGGGATGCGATTCGACAAAGCGCAAAAATAAAAACCAGTGGTCTATATCTAAAATGATGTGTTCGCCCGCCGAAAGCATCTCGGCATGCGTATAAACCTTCTTATCTTCTATGAACTCAAATAACGTTTTGTGCTTACTGTAAAACTTCAAAGCTTCACGCATTAACTCGCTTTGTGAAATCCCCAAATCCTCTTTCATCTTTTTGAATGTCCCGAAGGTATCTTCATCCATAGCTATCGTGATTCTTTCCGGTGGTCTCATTTTGTCATCATTACTCGTTTTGTTTTTGTAGTATATTTTACTTTCATATTTTTTGTGAATCTTTGTGCCGAGTTCTCAAATAGTCTAATAGGGGGCTGTAAACAACGTCAGAACAGGAGAAAAAAAATGAGACAAATAGCAATCTATGGCAAAGGCGGAATTGGCAAGTCCACGACGACACAGAACCTGACAGCGGCACTTTCAACGATGGACAAGAAGATCTTGCAGATTGGCTGCGACCCGAAAGCGGATTCGACAAGGATGCTTGTGGGTGGTATAAGGCAGCCGACAGTGCTTGATACCTTACGGGAAGTAGGCACAGAGAACGTGACACTAGAAGAAGTCGTGCACACGGGATTTGGCGGTATAAAATGCGTAGAAGCAGGAGGTCCCGAACCGGGTGTTGGCTGCGCAGGAAGGGGAGTGATAACAGCGATAAATCTGTTAGAGGAGCTTGGAGCATACACGGACGACCTGGACTTCGTGTTTTATGACGTGCTGGGTGATGTGGTCTGCGGTGGCTTTGCAATGCCGATGCGGGAAGGAAAGGCGCAAGAGATATACATTGTGGCTTCTGGCGAGATGATGGCACTGTATGCCGCAAACAACATCTGTAAAGGTATAGTCAGATTTGCAAAGCAGAGCGGCATACGACTCGGTGGTATAATCTGCAACAGCCGAAAGGTAGACAATGAACTTGAGCTACTAACTGCGTTTTCAGAACGCATTGGAAGCCGTTTAGTTTATTTCGTGCCACGGGACAACATTGTGCAGCGAGCGGAGATCAACAAGAAGACAGTGATCGAATATGCCCCCGAATCGAATCAGGCGGACGAGTATCTTCAATTGGCTAAGAGCGTCATAGAAAACGGCGATTTCGTGATTCCCCGCCCACTCGGATACGACGAACTTGAGGATTTGATGATGGAGTCCGGTGTGTTAGCATGAAAATGATAAGGGCGATTGTGAGGCCGGAAAAGGTGGAAGAAGTGGTAGACCGTCTAGCGGATGGAGGTTTTGTCGCACTCACGAAACTCGATGTCTTCGGACGGGGGAAACAGAAAGGGATTCAGATAGGTCCAACAAGGTATGATGAGCTTCCAAAAGTGATGCTGATGTTAGTGGTCGAAGACGGCGATGTGGAAACGGTGATAGACACAGTTCAGGAGAGTGCGCGGACCGGCAGTTTCGGTGACGGTAAGATATTCTTGACGGAAGTCGAAGAAGCGTACACGATAAGAACAGGCGAGAAGGGGATTTGAGAAGGATGAAAGAAGTGATAGCGATAATCAGGATGAATGCAATACAGAAGACGAAGAGGGCAGTTGCAGATCTCGGCTTACCTTCAGTCACGGCAGAGAAGGTGTTTGGACGGGGGAAACAAAAGGGGCTGCATCTCTTTCCCCCTGCCACTATCAATCCTGAGGATGGAAAAGGAAATGGTATGAGATATATCCCAAAAAGAATGCTCACAATGGTTGTGCCAGACGAGAATGTCGAGGAGGTCATAGAGGCAATCATGGAAACGAATAGAACGGGGATGATAGGCGATGGCCGTATATTTGTATGCCAGGTGGAGGAAGCTATCAGGATAAGGACCGGAGAACGCGGCGAGGAGGCGATTTAATCTATGCCATTAACTCTTTTAAACTCGGATAAAGCCATACCAGAACGAGAGAAGCATACATATATCAAAGCGCCATCAGAGAATATTCTGCCGCTATCGAATGTTCAGACGACACCGGGCGATTTCACAGAACGTGGCTGCACGTATGCAGGTTGCATGGGTGTTGTGTGTGGACCGATAAAGGATGTGATTCATCTGGTGCATGGACCAATCGGCTGCGCTTACTGGACCTGGGGCGGAGGCACGAGACAGAATCTGTCGGACAATCCCGGCTTCCACGGCAAATATTGCTTCTCCACGGACATGCAGGAGGATAACATCATCTTCGGCGGAGAAGATAAGCTCTATAAATCCATATTGGAAGCGCACGAGGAATTCCCTGAGGCGAGGGGCGTATTCGTCCATTCAACCTGCGCAATTGGACTCATCGGGGATGACCTCAATGGTGTGTGCAAACGCGCAGAGCAGGAAATAGGAATACGGGTTATTCCATTCAACTGCGAGGGTTTTAGAGGTTGCAGCCAATCGCTTGGGCATCACATAGCAAATGACACGCTCTTTGAGCGAGTGGTCGGCACAAAGGAGCCCGAATACCTGACTGATTACGATATGAACATCATTGGTGACTACAATATCCAGGGCGACCTCTGGGCGATAATGCCGCTATTTGAGCGCATGGGAATCCGAATCTTGTGCACATTCACCGGAAACGCATCTGTTGATGAAATTGCACAGGCACACCGT
>DAOUUS010000235.1 GCA_030668065.1 Candidatus Methanophagales archaeon | reverse complement strand
GTATCACCAAAATGCTTCTTTGCCTCGGCCATCTCAGCCATAACCGCATCCAGATCACCCGCCGCCACCAACTCCTGTAACCTCTTAGCACACGCCAAAAAAGTCGCGTGTACCGCACCCATCTCGAAATTCGTCTGCATCAGTGCGTACAGACGCGGATCCTGATGCAATATCCGGGCCACGAAATCCGTTATAATCTCGTACATCGGACTCATGAACTTCCGCGACAGTTCAACATCAAACTCAAGCTCCTTTAACGTAACGCCAAACGCAATAAGAACAAAATGTGTCAACCCCATGATGACCGACATTACCTCGTCATGCTCCTCAGCCGTCAATATCTCTATCTTCGCACCGTTACGTTCAAACATCTCGTATACACGCTCGTATAGTGAACCTTTCCTTACCGGCACGAATATAACCGTTTGACCACGCATACTTGTCGCAGAAGGCCCGTATAACGGATGTGTCCCTAATACTTCCACACCCTCGTTTGTAACCCGGCACATCAACTCTACCGGCACTTTCTTCACGGACGTTATGTCCATCAACAACGACCCGTCACGCATCTTCGGCCCCACACGCTCGATTACAGCTCCAGTCAAGTCTATGGGCACCGCTAAAAGCAACACGTCTGTATCCACAATCCTTTCTGTTTGCGATTCGTCTTGCCGCCCTGAAATATCGGTATTCAAGAACTGCACACCTATTTCCTCTGCTATCGCTTCAGTTTTGGCGCTTTTATCTACTATTTTAACTTCAGCACCGTTATCTCTGAAAAAAGCGGCAAACCATTGCCCCATACCCCCGGCACCGCCTAATATCGTGACTCTCATCCTGTATCCCCTATACTAATATCATGTTAATACGTGTCCACACATAAAAAGCGTTTGTTTTGCAGTTACGTCAATTGTACCGTGACAAAAAGTTCTTCAGCTCTCGTATTACAAACTCGCCGCCCGTTACTTTAACCTTTTCCGCTATCAATACATATTCTCCTTCCGATTCCGCTACTACATTGCCCCGGATCTTTATCGGCGTGCCAAACGAAATATCCGTTCTATTCGCGCCTGTATCCAGATATACCGCGCCGGTACCATCGTCTAACACGCTTCTGTTTTTATGTGCCTCCGCCGAACTTGATACAATATCGCCTTCTACTATCACATCAAACGCACCGCAGCAACCGACTATATCTTTTATCGTCCTCTTCTTCGGCTTTCTCAATTCGGCATAACCCGGAAAATCTATCGCCTGCTCGTGCAATTGCGTTTTTTTACCGATATACAGCGTTGGTAGTCCCTTCCACACCTTCACATAAGCGTTCTCTATCCGTACTACTGTATTCTTCACCATTCGCGCCTGCTGCCACGCAACAAACGGAACTTTCGCGGTGTGATCGGCAATTACACCGGTAAGAACAATTTTTTGCTGGCCTTCTTTTGTCCTCATCGTTTTTGTCGAAACTTCCAGGACCCTACAAAGGGTGTTCATTCCGGATTCGCCGGGCTTCAAGCACCTTAGTTCCCGGGTTACACTGTCCTGAGGCGCGAAACAGAAAAAGCCGTGTCTCTTATATTCTCGTTGCATTTTGTAGTCTTAAGTTATGTTTTGGGACGTGCAGTTACCACTTTAGCCACACTGTCCTGTATAAGTTTAAGCATCTCAAGCATTTCTACTTGAGTCATAACTGGCAATGCACCTTTGGTCTTCAGCTCATTGATCCGTTTTGTAGCGTCTCCACCCGTGAAATCTCGTGCCCCTACACCATTAGCATCCAGCACAAGTACGGGTTTGCACATTTCCAACGCCGCTTCTGCCGCTTCCAGGTTCCTCAAATTACCGAAACCCACAGGGATACCGCATAGCACAACGACATCCGCTTCGCCAATCAAATTCAAATGCGCCTGAAACGCCTCATCCGAAATCGGTGAAAACGGTGCTTCGGGCACTATCGGAATGTTCAAGAGCTGTGCAACTTCATAATCGGTATCCAGCAGGTTCACCACACCCGCAGTCACTTTGTAGCCTTTCGCCGTGAGCACGTGCATTAACGCAGCGCCTTCGCCACCGCCACATATCAGATGAATCGTGGTTTTAGCCGCACTCGCGCTGCTTTTTAAATGCGATGGCACTGGAGACACGTAGCAGAGGTTAGTTAACGCATGTCGTTTTGCTATAACGTTCGCACCAAATGCGTTCTTTATGTTAGCCGCAGTCAATACCTCTTCTTGTGTACCCTCAGCCGCGATTTCTCCCTTGTGCAACAATACTAAACGGTCGCAATATTGTGCGGCTAAATTTAGGTCGTGGATTACTGCTATTACTATCAAACCCTCCTGCGTGGTCAACCGCTTCAGAAGCTCCATTATCTCGATTTGATAATTTATGTCAAGATGAGAAGTAGGCTCATCCAGCAGTAAAACCCGGGGCTCTTGCGTTAACGCTCGCGCGATTATAACAAGCTGCCGCTCGCCGCCGCTCAATTCCGTAATCGGTCTTTCTGACAGATGCCAGCAGTTAGTAAGCCCCATACTCCGCTTCGCTATTGCCAGGTCTTTATCGGTTTCCAGCTCCAGCCGACCAAGATGTGGATTCCGACCCATAAGCACAACGTCCAGAGCAGAGAAGTCGAAATTAACAGCAGTATCTTGCGGCACAACAGCGAAATTACGTGAAAACTCACGGTCCTTCATCTTCAATATGTCTCGGTCATCTAATAAAATCGTGCCTACTTTCGGTCTTAAGATACGGCTGATTGCCCGCAACAAAGTCGTCTTGCCCGAGCCGTTCGGACCGATAACACCTAAAAGCTCGCCCTGTGCCGCACTGAAATCCACGCTCGTCAGCACTTTCACGAGTCCGTAGTACGCATCCACTTCTTTTATCTCTAAGGTCATTCTATGATAAAAGTTATATGTCCCATAAAAACAATCTATAGTTTCAATGAAGTGCTCAGATGCTGAGTTGCAGGCTCCATCT
>DAOUUS010000058.1 GCA_030668065.1 Candidatus Methanophagales archaeon | reverse complement strand
TCAATACACAACCTCATCCAGCAAATCGCCCTTGATCGCCTCTTTCACTTCCCGTGCTATTCTCCTTCCGGTACTCATTGGCACATCGTAAAGCAACTGCGAGTACGGCGAACCATTAATAAACAGATTAGTACCCGCAACAATCCTGGCAGAAATCTCAAACGCGATAAACTCCAGATCTTCTGTGCATACCGTTTCTATACAGAAAGGCCCGGTCAAACCAGGACTGAACAGCTCCCGCGATGTTTCGATTACTTTCTGACCCATTTCCAGTACTCGCGGTAGAAGCGACTCCCTAATAACAACCGGTAGATTACCAGTAACAACAAACGAAGGTTCCGGAAGACTATCCTGAAGTATATGAGACAGCCGGGCGATACCGTCAATATTGGATTCATACCGGATGTCCATGCTGAGGAGTTCTACTTTATCCGTTAACGGTGAATAGAAATAGTGCGGATAGAACCGCGTGCCTATTACGTACTCTTGCAGGGTATACATCTCCTTATCTATAAGCTCCAGCGCCTTGTGCTTCTGTTCAAACTCTTCAGGATTACTTGCCAAGATATAACCCCGCCCGCCTTTAGCACCCGGAAATTTTACCATTACTAATCTATCTATATCTGCCGGATCTTTGAATTCCCGGGGCAGTCTCAGCCCCGCACGCAGCAGCCATTCCCGCTCCTTATTACGGTCGGATTCCCAGTCCAGAACCTTTCGATTTCCGAACATAGGCACAACTAGTTCGTTCTCTATCCGGGCAGGTGAGAGATACTCCACAAATGAGCCATGTGGTATAAGTATCGCGTTTCGTTCTATCAACCGTTCCTGAAACGCCGTTTCCAGTACTTGTTTGTAATTCTCGACTATTACAAGTTCATCTGCCAGCCCGAATTGCCGATACACATCTGCACTGCCTTTTTTGCAGATCACCATATTCTTGAAGCCCTCATCTCTTGCTCCTTTAAGTATCTGTAGTGCGGTATGGCTCCCGATCGTGGCGATAGTTATCTTCTCGCGGTCATAACCGTCCAGAATGCTGCTGATTTCGCTTTGGTGTATCATTTCACGTAACCGTCTCTTCCAATCTGTTCTGTTGAATGGCTTTTTTGAGCTCCATTGCCACCCGCTTGCCGACCGAAAGCGACTCGCCATAGTAGTAGCCGGAATACGGTGTGAACATGGTTCCGGGCGAGCCTTGCACACGCATAGAGATGTCGAATACAATCGCTTTTTCTGACGGCGGACCGGGTATGAACGCGGACTGTAACGCAAAAGGCCCAATAATACCGGGTGGATACTCCTGCCTTGCGATACGCACAAATTTCTCGCCCAAATCAAATATCTGCTCTAATAGCGATTCCTTTACCGTGCATGCGATGTGCCCGGCTTCTATTGCTTTTACGTCTATGTGCTTCAAGGCTTCTAACTGCTGTGATGCGGGAAGACGGAGAATACCGTCTAAATTTGTCTGTCGCCGTGTGTCCGTCCCCAACAGTTCCAGCCGCTGGTCTAATATCGAATAGAAATAGTTGAAGTTGGATTGCGTGCCCATAACGAACTCTTCGATTACCGCTTTCTTTAGCCCGTCTTTTGTTATCTTGCCCGCCTGAATCATCTGCTCGGAACTCGTATAGAACTCATCCGTGGAAGAAGCAAAGAAAAACGCACGTTCGTATGTACGCTGTGCTTCCGGTGCTTTTACCAGAACCAGCCGGTCTATTTCCTCTGGGTTATTATACACCTTGGGATATGGAATACCACCTTTTTGCATCAGATAATACTGGTTCCTCGGAGCATCGCGCTCTTCTGCTCGTAGTATGCTTCGGGTGCCGAATAGCGGCAGCAGGAATTCGTTCTCGATCTGGTCGAAGCCTACGTACACCTCAAAGGAGCGGTGCGGTATGAATATAACATTCTGTTCTCGCATCTCCCGCTGCACACTTTCCTGTGTTATATCCGTGAATTTGTCTAAGATTAATGTCTGGTCCACTATGCCAAACGAGTCTTCCGTTCGATAATATCTGGCATAGGTTTGCTCCCTGCCTTTCTGGCACACTACCAATGTTCTAAAGCCCTGGTCTTTCGCACCCCTACATATATCCAATGCGGAATGCGATCCCAAGACGCCTATGGTCACCTTATTCCGGTCGTATTCACCTAAAACTGCATTTATCTCTTCTTGTGAAATCATCTGGAACACCTGCTAAAATAAGTAATCATGTTTTTGTATAAAAAAGGATTTTTGGTATTTCGCATTGCGTTACTTACTTCAGGGATCAATTCCTAGGATAATCCCCGCAACCGGCACAATAATCCATACAATTAAGAAAAGGTAAGGCAGAATGTTGAAGTAGAATAATCCTGACTTTTTCGGAAAGGGCCATGAAATTCTAGGGTCACTTCTTCCCCGCACCCATTCTTTCAATGTCTCCTCACTTTTTGTCAATGCATCCATATCATGACGCCAACGCTGTTCATAGTAGTGCGATACACTATTGATTTTAAGCCAAGCGATTGCAGATACGATCCCTACAAGCGATAGAATCACAATAAACACAAAAGCAAACCTGTTACTTAAGAACTCACTACTCAAAATTAAAGACAGGATTGCAATCATACCAGTGTTTGCATACAGCATCGTTGCATAACGAACCCACGCGCGATCTGATTCCTTTTCTGCAAAGAGGGCAAGCAGTTTCAATATCTTCAACTTATCCCGATCCATCACGTTGTCTCTTTGAATATTGATAGATTCCCTTTGTATATACCTGCTTAAAAATAGTGGAGAAAAAAATAGTTGCGAATCTGAGAATTATATCGGTACAACTTGCTTAGAAGAATGCTTTACCAAAGAGACAAGGTTTTTGTATCCCACTTCATGACTATAAAATCCCTCTTATCTCTTCCAATACTGCTTTCACCGCAGGAACATCATCAAACCAAATCCGGTGCGTCATCTCGTTACAACTGGCTTTATAAAGCCTAGAAATCGCATCTTTTAGTACAGGCAGTAGCGCAGCCGGCTTAATCCCTACCAATTCTTTCCACCCGACTTTATCCACCTTTTTTGCCGCTTCAACTTCCTCATACCAGTTTGTATTCCTGTAAAATAGCCGTGCGATCTCTTTACTCACTGGCATCCCTTCAAACGTGAAACGACACTCATCCAAAGTGCCTAAAGTATCTACCAGTACCAGGTTTCGTGCTTCATCAAATCCGAATTCTATCTTACCATCTTCATTTGTCAGTCCTGCCCTGCTTGCCTCGCTAGTGATGACCCCATTTATGTGCAGTGTTACCCGCTTGATTTCTTCGAGTTCGGATTCGCTCAGACCTGCAAGTTCCTTTGCCGCGTCCCAACTAATGTACCTATCGATCGCTTCCAGCTTTGTCGAGACATCCAGCAACGGTCGTTCTAAAACCTGCCCCGGATATGGCTTTTTATCTAAACCAAGATCATCTAAGCTCAGACTTCCTTCTTTTAATCGCCGGAACACACTCGAACCTTCCGGCAGCGAGTTGCGATAGATTAGCTCAAGTGGAATAAGCATATTCCCCTTCTCCTCTTTGTAAACGGAATAGTCATATGTATCTACTGCGAGGCGTGGCTTTAAAACCCGCAATAGGTTTAGTTCCATGCGCGATTGCGGCGAATTCAACTCTGACAATTTCTTTATTTCGTCTCCTTCTACCAATCCCCGGTAATGGGTCTTTATTCCCATCTCTTCTATTTTCTCAAAGAAATATGCGGTGGTTATGCAGATAGCGGCGCCTTTATCTGGAATGTGGTCCGGCATCTCGCCCCAATCAAATACCGAGTATCTGTCCGAGAACACAAAATGCGCCTTTCCTGGTTTGTTTTTAGTCGGCTTATCCAAAACTAATAAATCTTTTACACTGCCCATGTTACATGCTTCACCCTTGGTGATATATCGGTATCCAGTTATTTAAATGAGTTCTTTGCTATTTTTGCTATTTTTGCTTATACTCCTCCCGCTCTCAAGATGCCCGCACAGGCACGATTTTTAGCATAATCTTAAGTACGGGAAAACAATCTGGCATTAACATTCCCTTTGCAACCGTGCATGCGTGGGGAAACGACACAAAATAAAGGCTGGGTGACAATAATGGAAGAACGCGGTATGAGCAGAGACGCGGTGGAATCACTGCTCGAAGAGAAAAAGCATAAAGATTTGTCTTACAAACGGGTCCTAAGCTCAATGTGCACGTATCCACACGAAATAGCGGCATACGCACATAACATGTTCCGGGAATCGAATTTAGGTGATTCCGGACTATTTCCGGGTACAAAAGAGATGGAAACTGAACTGATTCGGATGATAGGCGCGTTGCTGGGTCGTGAGAACGTCTATGGCTACTTATCCACTGGTGGGACAGAATCGAATATACAGGCGATAAGGGCGATACGAAACAGGCGGAAACGAGCAGGTTTGAGGGAGATGAACATAATCGTGCCGGAGACCGCGCATTTCTCGTTTGATAAAATCGCGGATATATTGTGCGTTGACGTGAAGAAAGCGTCTCTGGATGATGCGCTACGTGTGGACGTGAACTCGGTAGAAGAATTGATAGATGCTAACACGATATGCGTGGTGGGCATAGCAGGCACGACAGAATTCGGGCAGATAGACCCAATAAAAGAGCTTTCGGCTATTACCCAGGAAAACGACCTATTCCTGCATGTGGATGCCGCTTTTGGCGGTTTCGTGATTCCGTTTCTCGCTGGAAATGATAGGTACCAGTTCGACTTCGCGCTTGACGGTGTATCCTGTATGTCCGTGGATCCACATAAGATGGGTATGAGCACGATACCTTCTGGTTGTATTCTGTTCCGAGAGGATTCGTATCTTGATGAGCTGGAAGTGTCTACACCGTATCTGACGACTCATGGACAGTCTTCGTTAACAGGGACGAGAAGCGGTGCCTCCACAGCGGCTACATTCGCGGTTTTTAAATATCTTGGCCAGGAAGGTCTGAGGGCGATTGTAACTGAATGTATGAGACTAACGAGGCTGCTAGTACGGGGAGCTAAGGCGAAAGGTATTCGTCCTGTGATTGAGCCCGTCCTGAACGTGGTGACGTTGAGTATAGATGAGGTTGATCGAGTAGCAGGGGCATTAAAAGCGAAAGGCTGGGAAGTTTCAACCACGCGGAAGCCGAAAGCACTTCGACTGGTGATAATGCCGCATGTGACGGAAGAGACAGTGAAGCTGTTTTTAGAAGATCTGGTGGATGTGATATAAAAGTATTTTTAGCGGACCGCGAGCACACACAGATATTTACAAACCTGTTCGTAAGCGGTTATTGGTAAGGACTTTTTACCACCTACGCCGCTGACAGGACTCGAACCTGTGACAATCCGGTTAACAGCCGGGTACTCTACCAACTGAGTTACGGCGGCACAAATAATTTATGCATTTATTATCTTGTTGTTAGTGTATATTATCTTTTGTATAGTAAAGATAAAGAGCTATGATTTTACTCGTTCGTGATAGCCACAATAGTATCATGACATTTCGCGCAATAGAAAATGTAGCACTAGCAGTACTATAATAATAGCCGCAATTATCATGATGATATACGGTAAAAACTTAATAATGAACCATACCACGCATAAAAGTACTAGAATACCCAGCAACACAGAGACCAACGCAGGTATCCCGCTCAGGAACCACGTAAGTCGCATTCTCTTACCACCTCTACCATCTCTTTCGCTACTTTTAACAATCGAAGCCATGAATTCGCGGCTGCTCGCACCCTTACAATATCATCACCGCGTATATACACGCATAACTTATTCGCACCAATAGCGAGATCAACATAAGAGCGTCTTTTATCTTCTACCCGGTCCTCCCGCTCCTCTCTTATTGATTCATAGATTGTCTTTACTACTTCTTCGTCATCCTCAAGCACAAATTCCGCTTCGATCTTCATCAGAAAGTAATAACAACGTAACCGAAAAAGTTCAGATCGCCTTTACCGTCTTAACTATTACTGTTGGCCGCTCCTTTTTTAATGCTCTATAACCACAGTAGGGGCATCTCACACTCTGAGACTCCGATTTTAGCTCTACAATTCTTTTGCACCGCAGACAATAATAGCCCATATCTTCTCACCTCAGCCCTATACTCCCACTTCCCCGCGTTCTTCTATGCCTATCTCCGCTCCGGCTTCTCTTTCGGACAACCGCTTTATCGCCCTCTGCGCTGTTATGCCTACCGGAGTTTGCGGGACATATGTGCCGCCTGTAAACGTATAGCCACATTTTGCGCATTTCCATACCCCCGTGCCCTTCCGGGATACTGACGCTCTTTCACAACGCGGACACTTATGCGCAGCTCTAGTCTGCGCTTCTATGGTGGCAACTGCTTTTCTTATCTTTCGCCCGTAACGCACACCAAACCTACCCGCGGATTTTGTTATCTTCCCTTTTCCTCTCCCTCGTTTCTTTGCCATCTCTCACATCACTGAATAGTAATAGAGTTAATTTGTAAAAGTATTATATTCTTTTTAGCGTATGGGTATTTGGAAATGAAGTTATCAGACCTGAATTTAGAAGAACGAGCTGCGTATATATTCGGTGAAGATAAAGAACTGTACCCACCGCAAGAAGAAGCGATAAAAGCAGGTCTGCTCGACAGCAGCAAGAATTTCGTTATTGCATCACCAACGGCAAGTGGAAAGACGCTGTTAGCGGAATTGGCAATGCTAAAATCGATTTTGCACGATTCGGGCAAGTGCCTCTATGTCGTGCCCCTAAACGCATTAGCATACGAGAAATATCTAAATTTTAAGGATAATTACAGCGCGGTTGCAAATGTAGGCATATCAACAGGCGATTACGAGAGTTCCTCGCGGTATCTTGAACGATATGACATCATAATCCTAACACTAGAGAAGCTGGACTCACTCACGCGAGTTAAGCCATCCTGGTTAAGACAGATTTCGGTTCTGGTCGTTGATGAGGCGCACGTGCTGGGTGATACGAAGCGCGGTCCACGATTGGAAGGTGCAATGGCACGGTTTATGAGCTTCAATCCCTCAGCAAGAGTCATTGCACTATCCGCAACGATACCAAATGCGGACGAGTTTGGAAACTGGTTGAATGCGTCTTTGATACAATCAGAATGGCGTCCGGTACCGTTAAAGGAAGAAGTATTTCTGGCAAAGAACGACAACGCGATATTAGAGCGCGTGGTGGCAGACGTAAAAGCAGGTTCGCAAACGCTTGTTTTTGTGAACACGAAGCGCGGTTCGGCATCTTTTGCAAGGAAACTTGCAGCACGGCTGAATCTAAGGAATGCCGATTTAGATGTGCTTGCGGATAAAGTTGACCTCGGTGTGGACGACCTGAACGAGATAGTTAAGCACGGCGTTGCATATCACAACTCGTGGCTGCATCCTGAGCAGAGGCGAGCGCTGGAAGAGAGTTTCCGAGCCCGTGTACTAAATGTGATATGCTGCACGCCAACGTTGGCAATGGGCGTTTCTTTACCTGCGAAAGTGGTAATAATCCGAAATTACAGGTTCTTCACGCAAGAGCGAGGAAATGCGCCTATGCCCGTAAGCTGGATAAAGCAGGTATTTGGTCGCGCGGGAAGACCGGAACACGACCGGTATGGACTAGGGCTGATAGTGGCGAAGAGCGAGGCGGAAAAAGAGAATATAGAAGAACTATATATACATGGTGCCCTGGAACGTGTAGAATCGCAGTTTTCATGGGATGCAATGACAGAGCAGATTCTCGCAACCATAGTCGCGGGCGCTCACAGGGTAGAGGCGATATATGAATTCCTCGATAGTACATTCTATGCGTATCAGAATCCGGATGAAATGGGATTTGTGAAAGACGAGCTGGAAAGTGTACTGCGGCAATTAGAGCATGTGGGTTTTATCACCATAGACGAGGCTAACGATGAGATACAGGCTACGGACTTTGGCGCACTTTCTTCCCGGTTGTATCTTTCCACGAAATCCGCTTTATTGCTAAGAGAAGGCATAAACTTTTTGGGTGATGGCGTAGAAGTATCGGATTTCGACCTCCTGGTACTTCTATGTCAGTGTGACGAAGTGATTCAATTGAACGTGAAAGACGCGATTCTGATAGCAAGCAGTTTTAGCAACAATCCTGATTGGGTGTACCGCGGTGCGAATGCGTTGGGCAGTTCTATCGTGGC
>DAOUUS010000170.1 GCA_030668065.1 Candidatus Methanophagales archaeon | reverse complement strand
TAGCGGCTTTTTAGCCTTATTTAACACGATTGTTCTATAATTCTTGAGTTCGCCATCTCGCTGTACAATTTCCATTATCCGCTCCGCTTCTTCAGGTTCCGCAAAGAATTTTTTGTTTGGCGTTCCTATTACCTCGTCTGCCGTATAACCCATGTAGTCTTCTGCCGCTTTGTTCCAGGAACGCACTGTTCCATCCGTATCCACGACAACAACTGCATCCGCAGAACTCTTAATAATATTATCCAGATACTCTTTTGTCTCTTTTAATTTCTCCTCACCTTTAGCCCACTTATCGCTCACAAACCCGATAGCATACGCCACTACCACAAACATAACCGCTCGTTCCAATGTCGCAATAAGGATTTCCGTGGGTGTGGGATAAATAAAGAACAGAGTCACGAAGATGTAAACTGCGCCGAGTAAAAGTGCGAGATAAACCGCTTTCTTCTTATACCAAATCCCGGCTAAAATAATAGGGATATAGAATAGATGTGTATATACAATTGTCGTGCCGCGGGATGCGAAATAAAGGGCTAAGATGATACAGAATAATGATGCAAAAGATAGTATAAGTATTTGTTTTTTCATCCCTATTGCCTCCGGGTACTTCATAAAAAACCTCTCTTTTTCTATCTGCTACTACTTATAGAGTGTGGTGGAAGGATAAATATAAACCCCAAAAATTACAATTCCTGGTATTACGTTTACAGCACGTAAAAACAGTTGTGCCTATTATAGAAGCAAGACACTGTTGTAGGAACTGAAGAAATAGCTTTTAGCCATAACGCAGTCGAATTCACGTAATATTAATATTTAGCTCATAACGATAACAATATTTCCGTAGGCATCCACCGAAAAACTCATGCCCGGCGGCACAACAACCGTAGAGCCTTTTCCTTCGATGAGCGCCGCACCAACGTGTTCAGCCGGCAAATCAGCACTTCTATAAACCGGTGTTTTCTCTATTCCCGCCTCAAACAGCACTGCCCTATATTCAACCGGCTTTCCGTTTCTTTTGACATCAACTTTCGGCGGTTTTGGTTTCGCTCGTGGTGCAATCACCCTCAATCGGACATTTACAATTTCCACGTCTTCCGAAGGCATAGAATAGCCATAAAGTTGGTTATATTGTTCATAAAACAGTTTCCTGGCGTATTCCAAGCCATTGAAGCGCACATTCAGTTCATAACTCTGCCCAACATATCTCATGTCCAAAGATGGCAACAGTATTGCATCTTCAAAGTCTATATTTTGTTCCGCAAGTGCCCGTCTGGCTTCCGCAGTAAATTCTTCTAACGTAGCTGTGACAAACTCTTCTGCGCCCGTCATACACAAAATGTTAGTCTTGCTATAATCTAATTGCACGTCAGATACCAGGATACCATAAGCAGAGAATACACCGGGTGCAAAAGGCACGATTACCCTTGGGATGTTCAGTTCCTGTGCCAACGCAGCCGCATGCACGGGTCCCGCACCGCCAAATGCAATTAGGGAGAACTCCCGGGTGTCAAGTCCTCTTTCTACCGAAACCAGCCGGATGGTTTTTATCATATTTGAGTTTACTACTTTCCCAACACCCAGAATCGTATCTTCATAAGACATCCCAATCTCATGTGCGAGTTTTTCCACACTTTTTCTCGCGTTCTCTGCTTCTAAAACCATTTCACCACCCAGAAAGTAGTTCGGGTTGATAAAACCGCATAACAAATCACAGTCTGTTACCGTGACGTCCGTTCCACCGAGCCCGTAGCAGATAGGGCCCGGGGCTGCACCTGCACTTTCAGGTCCCACTCGTAATGCGCCACCCGCATCTAACCAGGCAATGCTGCCGCCGCCGGCACCAACAGTTACGATGTCCACCACCGGCATTTTTAGTGGTAAGCCGTTAATATTGCTCTCTGAAGTCCAGGACAGATTACCGTTGACCACGGTAGAGACATCCGCACTTGTCCCACCCATGTCATAAGTTATCAAATTGTCTAGCCCAATGAGTTCGCACAGAAACTTTGAGGCGGCTACACCACCCGCTGGTCCTGATAGCAACATATTCACGGGCTTTTTCTTTGCAAGTCCGGATTTAACTACTCCGCCGTTCGATTGCATGACATAGAACTGCTCTTGCTTCTTCGCCAGAATAGCTTCTATACGGGTTATGTAGCCCTCGACAATTCGCTTTAGATAAGCATCCAGGACTGTTGTGGACATCCGTTCGTATTCCCGGAATTCCGGCAGTACCTCGGAAGAGCAAGAAACTTTTATGCCCGCTTTTTCCAGGCGGTCTCGTACAACCCGTTCGTTTTCGGGGTTCAAAAACGAGAATAAAAAGCAGATAGCTACCGAATCAATGCCCAGTGCTTTTATCTGTTCTACCACAGCCAGAACTTCTTCTTCGGGTGCGGGCGTAATTATGACACCTTTAGAGGATACGCGCTCTGAGATTTCGAAATAATGGTCAACCAGCGGCTTGGGTCTTGCGGAATCGAACGTATAAAGATGAACACGTTTTTGTCGTCCAATTTTAAGTAAGTCCGCGAATCCTTTTGTCGTTATCAACCCGATTCTTGCGCCTTTACGCTCCAGAACCGCATTTGTTGCGATTGTCGCACCATGAGAGAAAGAGGTAGCAGTTGTGAGTCTATCCAGACCGCGTTCAATAGCGAGCTCGGGCTTTTGCGGTGTGGAAAGCACCTTAAACGTTTTTAGTTTCTCACCGTCAGAAACAACGAAATCCGTAAATGTGCCGCCAATATCTGTGCTGATGTGCATCTTCTGATTACTTTTGTACCCCGCGCTAAAAATACATTCTAATATTATCTCGTCTTGGTTAAAGTATTATAAATGTCGCTAATAGAAAGTCCGGAATACGAAAAACGAATAGGTATTAGGTTTTACAGCACGAGCGCCGAGGGACTCGGGGGGGTTATAAAGACAAAACCATCAGACTTTATAGTTCGCGAAATCACGAACCGAGATGAGAAAGCAGAAGGGAAATACTTGATTGCTGCGTTAACGAAGGAGAACTGGGACACGCACAATGTGATAAGGGAACTATCACGTCGGTTAGGTATTAGCAAGAATAGAATCGGATTCGCAGGCACCAAAGATAAAATCGCCGTTACTACGCAGAAGATTAGTATCTGGGATGTGACCGAAGACGAGCTGGCTCGCGTAAGAATCGCGGATGTAGCGTTTGAAATAGTAGGAAGGGCGAATAAACCCGTTTCTTTGGGTGACCTCTACGGAAACGAATTCGAGATTGTTATACGCGGTATAGACGGGCAAGAAGCTGATATAAGTGCAAAAATCGCGGCGTTCACAAAAGAAATAGATGGTGCTTCTGGGATACCCAACTTTTTTGGTGTGCAGCGTTTTGGCATCAGCCGACCGATAACGCATGTCGTGGGGGAACATCTGATAAGAGGCAAAATAAAAGAGGCGGTGATGTCTTACCTATCCGACATTTTCCCTGATGAGAGCGAAGATGCGAAACGAGCAAGGCAGCTATGCCAGGACGGGCAGCTAAAAGAAGCGTTGAAGATGATGCCAATGTTCCTGCGATACGAGGTGGCGATGTTAAACGAACTGGTGAAGACTGAAGATAATCCTGATTTCGTTTCTGCCTTTTCCGTACTCCCAAAAAACTTGCAGAAACTTTTCGTGCATGCCTATCAAGCATATCTCTTCAACCTCGTGCTAAGTACGCGCATGAAGCAGAACCTACCTTTCAATGAGGCTCTGGTTGGTGACGTAGTATGTTTTCGCAACGAGCGGGGGTTAGCAAACCCGGATAAGACGGAAAGAGTCACCGAGGACAAAATAGAAGGTATAAACCGGTTGATAAGCCGCGGTAGAGCTTTTGTCACTGCTTCGATCTTTGGCTATGAAACGGAATTTGCAGGGGGTGTAGAAGGTGAGATAGAGCGTAAGGTCCTGAAGACAGCAGGATTAGACTTGTGCGATTTCCGTATCACCGAGCTTTCTAAAATGAGTTCTAAGGGTACAAGAAGACCAATTTTGGTGCCGGTGATGCCAAGCGTAGAAGAAGTTACCGAAGACGATCTGAATCCCGCACGGGAAAAAGTGCTGTTAAAATTCTTCTTACCTAAAGGCTCGTATGCCACGGTTGTGCTGAGGGAATACATGAAATTTTAACAGGTTTTGTGTGGGTCAACCACAGATTACACGGATTGGTTTTTATTGCATTCTAAACTCTGCTATACAGATACACGGTAACTCAGTAAATAGTTTACCCATTTTGATAAAAATCATAGACAC
>DAOUUS010000228.1 GCA_030668065.1 Candidatus Methanophagales archaeon | reverse complement strand
TCATACCCAATACGGTATTAGAAAAAATTGGTTTGGATGAGTTTGAGGTTGAAATATCAGAAAAAGAACTAAAAATTCGGCCTAAAAGTTATACAAAAAGGATGTTCGGATTCTTTAAAGCCGAAGAAAAGTTGGTAGATACCGTCATCGAGGACTATGAGCGTGAAACAGAAAGGAGATACTTTGAAGAAAAAGAATAGGTTGGTGGACTTTGATCTGCGAGAAACGATTTTTGTGGATGCTAATATCTTTATAGATCACGCATCCGCAAATCCGAACTATGGGAAATCGTGTGAGGCGTTTTTACAAAAAGTGGAATCAAAAAACATTGTGGCAATCACAACAACAGCCGTATTAGATGAAGTTAGCTATATACTCTCTCTTCTTGAAGGTGCACAGGAATTGAAAACTGATGATTTTACGATAGTTCGTAAAAAGCTCAAAAAAGACCAGAAATTAGCCGTGGCATGTTACAAGAAAGTTCACGAGTATCTAAACTATATTTTCTTCCTTTGTGAAATGGGCCTAGACATCCAGAAGGTAGAACCTAAAGATATATTAGTCGCAACTACGGTAGGAGGAGTGCATAGGCTCCTATTTACGGATTCTTTACATCTTTCCGTGATGAACCGGCTCAAAACAAAAAACATTGCAACCAGAGATTCTGATTTTGAAAGAGCTAACGATGTAATAATATGGTATCCCTAGCAGGTCTGAAAAGATAGTTCTTATACGATTCTTTTGCCATATGCTACTAATAAATAAAGCATTGTGCATACATTGATGCTATTTAGAACGCCGTTACGCTAGTATCTTCTCAAATACAGCAATCGCTCAATCCATATATGTGCATGGAACGCCACAACTAAAGAGATGGTATGTTCTGTTTGATACCTTCTTCAACGGCGTTGTTGACGAACTCAAGATATACAACCGCGCTTTGTCAGTAGAAGAAGTGCGAGCAGATTACGAAGCCGGTTTCGTAGAACTGAACACACTTTCCGGCACCGTCACCAGCCCATGCGGAACCAACATAGCAAACGCAACCGTTACCTTAACTTACCCTAGCAGGCGCCGAAATAAACACCACACAAACCGACAGCACCGGCCACTATGCGTTTGCTGATGTTGATGCCGGCTTTTACAACATAAACGCTACGAAACTCGGCTACTGGCCCGACACAAACAATGTCACAGTAACTGCTGGCGAGCCTGCAACCGCGGACATAGTACTATGCCAAAAAGGTGACTTGAACACAAATAGTGAACCCGCGGACGCCGGTGACTTAGCAATGATGGCAGATGCAACCAAGGCCGGAACATCAGACGTGACATACAACCTGGACGGTGATGGCAACCCGGCAAATGAAAACGACTTGACACTGCTGAAAGATGTATCCGTGGGTGTGGCAAAGTTGGAGTAGGTGGTGGAGAGGACGTTTTTTTTCTTTTTCCTTATTCCCTATTTGTGGTAACGATTCTTTAGGTGCAAGTAGGAGCAAGAGCGGGGCACACACAGAGGCTATGAAATATGTAGCAGGTGGGGTGGTGAAAGAAAGGTTCATAACACCACACAAAATTGATCCCATTTTTATCCCTGTTTATCGAGAGATACAAAGGCTTCTATACTCTTTACTTGAATGCGGAACGATTAATACCTTTAAACAGGCTGACAAATGAGGAATAAAAATGGTAGAGTTTTATGACATAAAAATTGCCTGATTTTGGCTAATTTTCACCACCCCAGGTAGCAGGTATGTGGAAATGCTTTGAGGTGCTCATGGTTTTTGGTGAAATATAAGTTATGAAAAAACTATAAGTGTACAAAATATCATAGGAGGATATGATGAAAACGGTGTTGAGTGATTTAGACGGAATATTGCTGAGGATAGGGAAGTATGAAACTAAGAGGGAGCTTATAAAGGATGCCTTGCGTGCCCTCCTCAGAGCGAAGCCGGAATTAAGAAGAGACGTAGCAGTAGAATTGTATACAAAAAAGGAAGTATCTCTATCAAGAGCCGCTGAGATATGTGGAATGAATGTGGAGGATTTCAAGGAATTACTGAATGATAGGGGTATTAAAATATCAGTCCCGGGCATTCCAGTTGAAGAAATTGACAATGAGGTGGAGAGAATTTTAGAGGCGGTCTGATGATAGTCTTCGACACAGACATCCTGAGCATGGTTGCAAAAATAGATGAGATAAATTTATTAAAGCAGCTTTTTGGCGATAAAGCGGTGTTGACTCCTAAGATAAGAGATGAAATCTCAGCGCCTTTGGAATACGGGTATACCTTTCCACTTAAAGTGCTTTCAACGATAAAAACTGTGCCTTTAAGCAAAGAAGCGATAGACGAATATATAAGATTTCAAGGAAAACTGAACCTGGGAAAAGGGGAACTCGAAGCTATCGCATATTGCAAGACAGAAAAATGCACATTCGCAACCAATGATGAGAGAGCGAGAGAATTTGCAAAGAGTGAAGGCATTCAAGTCTTTTCTTTGCAGGCAATTTTAAAAGCTCTTTGGAAAAAGAAGTTGAAAAGCAAAGGCGAGGTAAAACAAATACTCGAAAGAATCAAAACGGCTGATAATCTTGCAGTTAGTAAGGAAATCGAAAAAGGAATTTTTTTGGATTAAAATGATATATATGAATCGCCGATATATTGTCGTTACACCGTGCAGAAACGAGGAAAAGAATTTGCCTAATCTTGTGCTGTCTATGACAGCGCAGACATTAAGACCAGCTTTGTGGGTGATTGTGGATGACAGAAGCACGGATAAAACAGAGAGAAGACGGCACGAAACTCGATTAAACTGCTTATAACTAAAATATGTCGTATGTGCCAGCGGATACGGAAGGCACACTCACCGGCACCGTCACCAGCTATGACTCAGCAGGAATACCCGGCGCAACCGTTACACTGGCTACTCTTGAAGGCACACCAATAACCACACAAACCGACATCAACGGCAACTACACGTTTGCTGATATCGCACCTGGAGTTTATAACCTAAGTGTATCAAAACTACGATTCTGGCCTACCACTATTACAGTTAACATCGGTGATGCCTTAACAGAGAACATCATGCTCTGGCTGAAAGGCGATCTGAACCTAAATGGTGAACCGGCAGATTCCGAT
>DAOUUS010000099.1 GCA_030668065.1 Candidatus Methanophagales archaeon | reverse complement strand
TCCACGACTCGTGACGAACTATCCCGCTTATCATTTTCACCTCATTTTACAGTGGACCTTTTATCTTATATATATGCTTATTGTTCACTTAAGTTTCGGAATATAAAAGCATTTCATAATCTCAGCATTTACACACTTGCACGAAATCACTCAAAACCCGCAACCCTTTCTTTGACGACTTCTCCGGATGAAACTGAACGCCATATACGTTCTCCTTATTCACAACCGCAGCCAATTGCACGCCATATTCTACCGTTGCTACCGTAGCGTCATCATCTCTCGGCACACAATAATAAGAATGTACGAAATAGAAATAATCGGCATCCGTAATCCCATCCAGCAGTTCTGAATCCCTTTGTAGATGTAAATTGTTCCAGCCCATATGTGGTACGCGCACATTCGCGGGTAATCGAACCACTTCTCCGGGTATCAACCCCCACCCTTTTTCATTGCCCTCTTCGCTCGCGTCAAACAAAACCTGCATCCCAATGCAGATCCCAAGTACAGGCACGCCCGATTCTACAACTTCGATTAACGCTTCAGAAAACGGTTCTAGGTTCCGTATGCAGTCATCAAATGCACCCACGCCGGGCACAATAACGCCTTCCGCTGCTCTAATATCCGTAATATTATCGACAGTAATCACCATCGGGCGATCATACACTCTCTTCAACCCGTTATATATGCTGAACAGATTCCCCATCCCGTAGTCTATTATTGCGATCATAAACCTTTTCTTAGAAAGAAAAGCTTTACCAAAAGAAAGAGTTTTTCTTTTAGCACAGGTTTTCTTTTTGGAAAAAAGAAAAAGTGTAAAGAAAGCTTTACCAAAGAAATATTTTTTCTTTCCTATCCTATAGTTGCAAGTTCGTCAAAGAAGATCTGCTCCGTATCCCACGGGCCTGGACTTGCCTCGGGGTGATACTGCACGCATTTGATACCCAGATATGCGTTCTCAAAGCCTTCTACGGTGTGGTCATTCGCATTTAGCTGCGTTAGTTCCAATTTACCGTCCATCGAATCGATATCAACAGCAAAACCATGATTCTGCGCTGTTATATATACACGACCGCTTTTGAGGTCTTTCACGGGTTGGTTCGCACCCCGATGCCCGAATTTTAGTTTATACGTGTCGCAACCAAGCGCAAGCGCTATTATCTGTAAGCCGAGGCAAATACCGTAAATGGGTATCTCACCCGTGATTTTTTTTACCACTCTCATTGCGTTTCTTCCACGTTTCGGGTCGCCGGGCCCATTAGAAAGCAGCAAAGCATCGGGTTCCACATCCTGTATCTCCGATTCACCGGTGTTTGCCGGGAACACGAAAATGTCCAAATCCCTTTTTGATAAGTTCTTCAATATGTTCTTCTTCACACCCAGATCAAGTACCGCTATCCTTTTACCCTTCCCTTTTAGCCGGTAAGGCTTCTTGCACGTAACCTGCTCGATCAAATCAAGCTCTGAGATATCGGGTTGAGCCCTTGCGAGTTCTAATGCATTTACTTTTTCTTCTTCGCTGCAATCCTCTACCACTTTCAAGCACGCTTTCATCGTGCCGTATTGTCTCGTCTTTATCGTCAGCATCCTCGTATCTAGTTCGCATATCCCTGGCACTCCTTCGTCTATCAAGAACTGTTCTATACTTCGAGTATTTTTATAATGTGATGGGAAATCGCATTTCTCTCTTACCACAAAGCCTTCTACTTTTAGCCCCTCTGATTGGAATTTAGCACCGCTCACGCCATAATTCCCGATGAGTGGATATGTGGGCATTAATATCTGGCCCTTATACGAAGGGTCTGTCAGAGCTTCTTCGTAACCCGTAAACGGGGTTGCAAATACGAGTTCGCCTAATGCGGTGCCTTCCGCGCCCCAACCTTCTCCTTCTACTACTGTTCCATCTTCAAGTGCGAGTATTGCTTTCATTGTCGGTATCATATTATCATTATCTCCACTTCTAAATGGGTTTTGTTTTTTCCCTTGTATCATTCATCAACCCTCCAGATTTACTACAAACTCCTGGCCTCTTTCTTCAAATTCGGGCTCTTTGCCTGTATGCTCTTTTAGAAGCCTAATCATTCTTACAATACCGGTCCCTATTTGAGTCATATAGCCCATTTTGCCAGATAGGATACAATAAGCGGATTCCGTTCTGAATGGACACCTAACTTTATGTTCTCCAGTGTTATTCCGTTTGGTAATTTCCCAGGACTCATAATCTCGAGTCGGTTATCAAATATAAAGATGCGAATTTGGCTTGTTATATGATAATCTCGATGTGCAACAGCATTAACTACTACCTCACGTAATACTTCCTTTGGGATTTCCGGTTTCAGTTCGTTCTCAAACCCCTTAATATTAACACGCGTTTTGATCTTTTCTATATTGACCGTGAGAGAGGGCTCACAGTTGTTACGACTGATATTTTCAACCCTCAACATTTCCTTATCAGGATTTGTGACGCCCTTGATTTCTTTCTTATCAGAAATCCCTAATAGTATTTTCCCACCTTCTGTATTGGCAAAGGCAACGATTTCTGCAGCTAAATCGTTTGAATGTGCCTTCTCTTCTTTGAATTCGGTGAATGAATCTTCGCCTTTTTCTATTAGCTCTGTTAATTCTTTTTCATTCATTTTAACCTTCCCGTAATGCTTTTAACCCGTGTAATATCCCTTTTTGTCAAATTATCCTCGAAATACTCATTCACCGACTTTACTTTCATTTCGCTACCTTGCATCCCCAATATAGCAGATGCCGCTGCTTTCGCAGCCTGCATCGTTGTTATATACGGAACACCGAGCTCAATACAAGCCCTCCGTATCTGGGATCCATCCTTATAGGACTGTTTATCAGTAGGAGTATTTATCACCAGCTTTATCTCTTGCGAGTGCATCATCTCTATCACATTTGGAGACCCGTCTTGCAACTTCTTTAGTTTCTTTGCGTCAATCCCACACTGCCTTAGATACTCCACAGTGCCTTTTGTGCCGACAATAGAGAGCCCCGCTTTTTTTAAGTTCTGTGCCACATCCACTATCACCGCTCTGTCCTCTTCACATACCGAAATGAAGACCGTACTGCCCATATCCAGCGGTAAAGGATTATAAGCTGCGAGTTCTGACTTGAAAAACGCTTTATCGAACTCGTCATCTATCCCCATCACCTCGCCCGTGCTCTTCATCTCCGGTCCCAAAATAGTGTCAACACCCGTAAACTTCAAAAACGGCAATATTACCTCCTTCACTGCTACATGCCCTAGTTCTACTTCATTAACCTCCAGATCCTTTAGTTTATGCCCCAACATCACCTTAGCCGCGAGCTTTGCAAGTGGTACTCCGGTTGCCTTCGCAACGAACGGGATTGTCCTACTTGACCTAGGATTCACTTCCAGCACGTAAACCACATCATCTTTAACTGCCATCTGGATGTTGAGCAACCCGTTTATCTGCAATCCGAGCGCTATCCGCCGCGTGTAGTCCCTTACTGTCTCTATAACGTCTACAGACATTGATTGCGGTGGAATGACACAAGCGGAATCGCCGGAATGAACGCCAGCTTCCTCTATGTGCTCCATTATCGCACCAATCAGAACCTCTTCGCCATCACACACTGCATCTACGTCTACCTCAGTAGCTTTTTCCAGGAATTTATCTATAAGTACAGGCTTCTCTTTTGATACTCGCACCGCCTCACGCATGTATCTAATCAGCTCTTCTGCGTCATACACTATCTCCATTGCTCGTCCACCCAACACGTAGGATGGGCGAACAAGCACAGGAAAACCTATCCTCGATACTACTTCCTTCGCACCTTCCAGTGAGGTTGCATATCCGTTATCTGCCTGTGGTATTTGCAGCCGTAGCAGGAACTTGCTGAATCTCTCCCTATCTTCTGCAATATCCATGTTCTCTGGGTCTGTACCCATGATTATCGTCTTTGCTCCCAACCGTTCCAGTTCTTTCTTCAGTGGAACCGCTAAGTTGACCGAGGTCTGACCGCCAAACTGCACCATCACACCATCGTAGTTCTCCTTCTCTATCACGTTCATCACGTCTTCAAACGTCAAAGGCTCGAAGAAGAGTTTGTCGGAGGTATCGTAGTCTGTGGATACGGTCTCGGGGTTGTTATTTATTATATGCGCTTCTATTCCTTCTTCCTTCAGCGCTTTGACTGCATGCACGGTGCAATAATCGAACTCGATTCCCTGCCCTATTCTGATAGGACCTGCACCAATAATCAACACCTTCTTTCGTGTCGAGGGCTTTAATTCACATTCTTGCTCATAAGAGGAATAGAAATAAGGTGTTTTCGCCTCGAATTCGGCTGCGCATGTGTCCACCATCTTGTAAGTAGGCAAAAGACCTTCTTTTCTTCTGTAGTCGCTTATTTCTTCATTGCTTCGCCCGGTTAGCGATGCGATCCGTTCATCGGTGAACCCCATTCGCTTCGCTTTTCTTATATTCTCGCGTAGGTTCGCCTTCAATTTCGTCTCCATTTGCACTATCTTTGCTATCTTATTTATGAAGAACGGGTCTATGCAGCTCAGTTCAGATATCGCTTTTATGCTAATAATACCTCGTTTCAAAGCCTCGTAAATCGCGTAAATACGATCATCAGTTGGAATTTCTAAAAGCCGTTTCAGCTCTGTTTCTGACCAGTGCTCATAGCCAGCGCCAAAGTCCTTGTCTATATCTAAGGACCGAAGCGCTTTTTGTAACGCCTCTTCAAAAGTCCGCCCTATCGCCATTACCTCTCCGGTGCTCTTCATTGAGGTCGTTAACGTTCTATCAGCATTCGAGAACTTATCAAAAGGCCATCGCGGTATCTTCACCACTACGTAGTCTATTGCGGGCTCAAAGGAAGCCGGTGTCTCCTCCGTCACGTCATTCCTTATCTCATCCAGATGGAGCCCGATCGCGATCTTCGCCGCTACACGTGCAATTGGATACCCGGTAGCCTTTGATGCTAGTGCAGACGATCTTGACACACGAGGATTTACTTCTATTACTCTGTACGAACCGTCTTTTAATGCTAACTGGACATTGCAGCCGCCTTCTACTCGTAAAGCACGTATTATTCTTAGCGATGCCGACCTCAACATCTGATGCTCATCATCGGTTAAAGTCTGTGTGGGCGTGACCACAATTGATTCGCCGGTATGAATGCCCATCGCATCGAGGTTCTCCATGTTGCAGATCGTAATGCACGTGTCATTTGCATCACGCATCACTTCATACTCTATCTCCTTCCAGCCAAGTACGCTCTCTTCTACTAAAACCTGATGAATACGCGAAATTTGTAGCCCGTAAGATACTATCCCCCTAAGCTCATCCAGCGTCCTCGCTATGCCGCCACCCGTGCCGCCCAGAGTGTAAGAAGGTCTGATTATAACCGGTAGGCCAAGTTCAGTCGCAACTTCTTCGGCTTCTGCTACGGAAGTAACCGTAACGCCTCGTGGTATCGGCTCATTTATGCGTTCCATTGTTTGTTTGAATCGTTCTCGATCTTCAGCGTCATAGATGGCTTCTAAAGGCGTACCAAGAACTTTTACGCCATATTTTGATAATACGCCGAGTTCTGCTAATTCTGCCGTCAGGTTCAATGCAGTTTGGCCACCAAAACCCGCTAAAATACCATCAGGACGTTCCTTCTCCACTATCTTCGCTATCACATCCGCCAGCAGCGGCTCTATGTATATGACATCGGCCATCTCAAAATCGGTCATTATCGTTGCGGGATTGGAATTCACAAGCACTACTTCCACGCCTTCTTCTCTTAACGCGCGGCAAGCTTGCGAACCCGAGAAATCGAACTCGGCTCCTTGCCCTATCTGTATCGGACCAGAACCTATTACCAGTACTTTCTTGATGTCTTCTGCTTTTGGCACTTTCTCTATTTAATAATCTTGCAACATCATAAAAACATCACATCATCTGAAAATGGAATTGCTTATTATTTCCGCTTTTAGATAGATATCTGTGGTTCAAGAATCTTAATCCTCTGCCTCTTCACACTCCACAATAACCGGGGCCTTCATAGGTCTAACCTTTCTGTACACCTCCTGTGGCGACTTCTTATTGCCATTCACGACCAGAAGCTCCTCTTCGATAGATATACCAAATAGCCGCTCGTTCTCTTCTAAATAAGGAGATATAATCGCCCAATCTTCCGATGTGATGATTGAGAATTCACCACCGTTTAATTGCTCCTCCACCAGCTTG
>DAOUUS010000107.1 GCA_030668065.1 Candidatus Methanophagales archaeon | reverse complement strand
TGACGGAGAAAGCCCTCACAAAAATCGCCCTTAGCGTCAAGTAGACACAAACGATTATATATGTTACTAATGCGTATAAAACAACAGGAGTGATAAGATGATACCCGATTATCAAAGCGTTATGCTCCCGCTCTTGAAATACGCAGGGGATAAGGAAGAACATCATATCGGAGATGCGATAGAAGGACTCGCCGATGAATTCAAATTAACAGAAGAAGAAAGGAGAGAACTTTTACCAAGCGGTCTGCAAGCAATTTTCAATAATAGAGTTGGATGGGCAAACACGTATCTAAAAAAAGCAGGTTTATTAGAATCTACCAGAAGAGGCTATTTTAGAATTAGTGATAGAGGTCTAAAAATCTTAGAAAAACCGCCAAAAGCGATTAACGTCAACTATCTCGAACATTATCAGGAATTCATTGATTTTCGAGGGGCCTCAAAACCAGGTGAAAGCGAATTGGGTGGAGATCTAAAATATGAAGATACTACACCAGAAGAACTCATAGGAATTGGCCATCAAAAATTGCAAGCTGATCTCGCATCTGAGTTGCTTGATCGTATTAAAGATTGTTCTCCAAGTTTCTTTGAAAAGATAGTGGTTGAACTTTTGGTCAAAATGGGTTATGGCGGATCAAGACAAGATGCCGGTAAAGCAATAGGAAAGAGCCATGATGAAGGTATTGATGGGATAATAAAAGAAGACAAACTTGGGTTAGACATTGTATATATACAAGCGAAGAAATGGGCGAATCCCGTTAGCCGCCCGGAAATACAGAAGTTTGCAGGTGCTTTACAGGGTAAGAGAGCAAGAAAGGGTATTTTTATAACTACCTCGAAATTCTCAAAAAGTTCAATAGAATATGTTTCCATGATCGAAAGTAAGATTATCCTCATTGACGGTGAACAATTAGCTAAATTAATGATCGAACATGATGTCGGCGTATCAACTATTGCATCGTACACAATCAAAAAGATAGATTCTGATTATTTCATGGAGGCGTAACGTTATGGAAACGGATTTGGGTATTCTAAAGAAGGTGATTATACGGAAAAAATGGCCTGATGAGGCTTCAGATTTTACCCCGTGGCTGGCAAAAGAGGAGAATATAGAAAAGCTAAGTTTAGCACTAGGACTCGAATTACAGGTAGAAAACATAGAGGTATCCGTAGGGCCGTATTCCGCAGACATTTTAGCAAAGGATGCTGGTACTGACCGATATGTTGTAATAGAAAATCAACTTAAAAGAACTAATCATGACCATTTAGGCAAATTAATAACTTATGGCTCTGTTTTAGATGCTTCTGCAGTTGTCTGGATTGCAAGTGATTTTACAGAAGAGCATAAAAAGGCGTTAGATTGGTTAAATGACCATACTTCCGATGAAATATCATTTTACGGTGTAATTCTTGAGCTATGGCAGATAGATGATTCAAAACCCGCTGTTAGGTTTAATGTCATTAGTAAACCTGCGGATATTATGAGACAGACAGCAATAACAAAAGCGTCAGAAAATCTTACAGAAACAAAAAAAATACAGTTAGAATTTTGGACACAATTTAGAGAGAAATTAAGTAAACGGAAAGAGATACCGTCGGTACAATCTGCAAGACCGCAATATTGGTTTGATGTTTCTTTAGGGAGATCCGGAATTCATTTATCAAATACCGCTAACACATCAGACAATAAAATCGGTGTTCGAGTTTATATAGAAAATAAAGTTGCATGTGTGGCATTACCACAGTTATTGCAAATGAAAGAAGAGATAGAAGCGGAAATAGGTGAAAAATTAGAGTGGGATCAGAATCCCGAAAATCTTGATAAAACTATTGGCTTAAAGCGAGACGCGGATTTAACAAAGCGGGAAAATTGGGAAGAATATCTCGATTGGCTAACTGATATGACAATTAAGTTCCGAAAGACATTTTCAAAAAGAGTGAAAAGTTTGGATTTGACTAAAAAAGTTGATGAGACGCAAGATACTGAATTGACGTAAAATGCTCGAAAAAGACCTGTATCCCGCAGTAGAAGACTTCTTGAAGCACCGAAAGAATTGTCTTGCCGAATACGTTGGAACTGAATTATCACTGAAGAGTGGAAAAAAACTCATGAGAGCAGATGTGTTTGGAGTATCAAACGAAGCAGAAAAGGCCATCTATTTATGCGAAGGTAAAAACACACAGCCATGAGTTTTGAGATGTTTAAGGAGCTGCGCCGTTTCATTATACAGCAATCTTTAACTCCTCACGAATAACGTCCTTTCCCGCAAATTCACGTTCACTCAGCTCACGGTTTGATTCTAGTATTAGTTCAACAGCCTCCTTGAGATTTTCACGTGCTTCATCAATTGTTTCTCCTTGCGCATTTGCACCTGGCAACTCCTCAACAAAGGCTATCCACCATTTATCCGTCTTTTGGAAGACAGCAGTAAACAGGTTCTCCATTTTTTACTCCTATGTATTACAAGGCTATTGGAATATAAATAGCTAGTGGAGAGAAAAAATATGATAGAAAACCTTTTATATTCAAAGGAAGAATAGATTATCTGCGTAAATCTGCGTCCTAAATAAAACCCCGCTTTAACTCCCTTTTGCGAAACCGAACACTTCATGTATCACATCTACGTAAATCCAGCATTCTACTTAGCCCGTCTATCTCTTCTATTACCTCTGTGACCGCTTCAGGTACTAAGACTTTCCAGTTCTCTTGGTTCAGCATTCGTTTCCTTATCTCGCTACCGGAATACTCTTTACGGTTAAATAGTAAAGGTACATGCACCTTGTAGCCCCGTTCCTCAAATAACCGTTCAATTAACGAATTATTCGTGTACACTACGTCCACAGGCGGTATTAACGACTCAACGTGCGATACCCAGATGGCATTCCTGTTGACATCCAGTACAGGCACGATGTAAAAGTTGAAGATGTCATCATCTCGTAATGACTTAGAAATCATCAGATAGCGTTCTCCAGCAGTAAAAGGGTTCTCCAGCTCGTGGCTCCTCTGCGCGGATCCGATACATATAATGACCTCATCCACTTCAGAAGCTATCTGTGCTATTACTGCATGATGTCCGAGATGATAGGGTTGAAACCGCCCTATGTATAACGCTCTCATTTCTCTTTTAATATTACCGCTCTCAAGAAATATATAACTACCACGATGACACAAGCTGCGAAACCTGCTTGCACCAGAGACTGGTATTTATAACTGAATAGCGTGGAAATAGTAGCCATCGCAAAGAAATAGAATTGGAATGTAGCAACCAGAAGTAATAGCATAAGGATGATAAACACGCCAAAACGGAAATACCGCGTAATGTCCATGAATTTAGTCTCTTCTTTTTGCTCGTCAGTTCGATTCTCCATATTCATACACCTCCTATCTTTCTCTTTAGCAGTACTACAAAGACAGCAAAAACAGCAAAAACTGCGGATAAAGCTTCAAAACCAGGTGCTGCCGGCTCAGGAGTCGGGCGTGGTACCGCTTCTGGGACGGGCATGCTTGACGGGATGAAGTCTTTGATACCGACACCGGGTGAAATTTCCACCGTCTTCTCTTTCTCTTCTAATATTACAGTTCTGTTAACAAACGGGCTTAACCTGACCATCCCACTACCTTCTTTTATTATCCGTTCGGATTGCCATATTTGTACCTCGAAGATATAATCCCTGCCATTTAGCACGTTTAGTTCCGTGTATTGTAGAGTAGTAGTGCCTTCTTTAAGAAACCCAAGGTCTTCCCAGTTCTTGTCTGCGATTAATCTTGTCTCGTCATCCCTTGCCTTTACCAACGCCCTAAGACCGCGGACATCTTTGCCGAGATTGTCAATGTAAATAGTGGTATTCACGATCACATGCTCTTTTCCCTGTTCGCCTTCTACTTCCACGGTTTCTACGAGGAAATCAATTTCACGTATCGCGATTTTTGCATCTGAGGGTGGCTCCAGGTTCTCTAAACCGTAGATGGTTCTTTCGTCCCGCTCTATGCACTCACCGTCTTCAAAAACAAGTATCTGCAGTTTATACCCACCTTCTTTCGGTAGCTTCAAGTATGTACACGCGGAATTCATCTCACGTCCACCGATTTTACCTGCTTTTGTCTCATCCGAAGTGACGAACAAGTTCGTGTCCATATCGTAAGCCTTCACCATGACGTCTATTTCACCGGATTTCGCGCTACCGCAATTATCCAGATACAGGGTCACGTTTAGTAAAGCCTCTGAGATACCTAGCGCTTCCGCAGATATGTCAATATCCACAAGTTCTATTTCTGATCGCATATCCGAGCGTAAACCACCGCCAATTGTGGCTACTAACACAATAAGTACAAAGAACGCCAAAAGTACCGCAACAGTTGCAATCGCCGATTGTTTCTCTTGAGCGTCCATGCTCTTTCATTAATGCTAGGTCTTTATAATATTTGCGATTTTATCAATGCACAAGATACAATTAAAAATTGCGTATAATTTTAAATATTTGTGTTGCTATTACTAGACATATTGGAGGTACGAAAAGAATGGTGGACTTGAAAGGAAAGAAGATTTTGATGGTTGTGGCGCCCAATAATTTCCGGGACGAGGAGCTGAAGGAACCGCAGGCGATTTTTAGCCGTTCGGGGGCAGAGGTAACAATAGCCTCGAAGGGTGTTGCGCGAGCGACCGGTATGTTTGGTGCGACAGTAAAGGTGGATAAGAAGTTAGCGGAAGTTAGTGCGGATGTTTATAACGCTGTGGTTTTCGTGGGTGGGTCCGGTTCTGATGTGTACTTTAATGACCCACAAGCACACGCATTAGCCGTCAATGCGCTTGATGCCGGTAAGATTGTAGCTGCAATTTGCATAGCGCCTTCGACATTAGCAAACGCGGGCTTACTAAAAGGAAAGAAAGCTACTGCTTTTCGCTCGGCAAAGGACAATTTGGTGCAGAAAGGTGCTATATTTACGGGTGCTGCTGTGGAACGAGACGGTAAAATAATTACGGGTAGTGGTCCGGAAGCAGCCGAAGCATTTGGCAATGCCGTGGCTTCTGCTATTGTATGAACTGGGATTGGGCAACCAGAATTTGTGTGTTGGAGCTGCTCTTCAACTACAAGTAAGCATAATATTCAACTAAAATTGGTTATTGACACAAGCACACCGAAATCCGCATGATGTTGTGCCTTCGCAACAACTCTCCGCCATTCCCCACACGCTTTTCCGCGGCATCACATTTTTTTATAACATGTCACTAAAAAAAATTGTACATGTTCGATAAAAAAATAGATCCGTGCGAAACCTTTTTCAGTGCCTTTTCAACTATATAGCTTTACCAAATGATTGCAAAAAAAGGAGACAAAAAAATGGAATATGAAAATGTGATAAACATGAAAATAGAGGCAGAAGATGTAACGGGAATTATTGGTCCTGTTAGAGACGGGACTTATGGCTGCACTATTGACTCGGAGCGTTTTATGCTGGACATACTACTATCAATAGACGAGTTAGTGCGGGAATCCGCGGGAATTAAAATAGAAGAGGTAACGCAGCAAGCGGTAAACGGCAATATCGTGGTGGATCTCGCGATAGCGGCAGAAAAAAAGGGTGATGGTCCTGTACCGACCGGGTCTTCTGAAAGATTAGACGCTGCGGAACGCTTAGTGCTGGACATACTACTATCAATAGACGAGTTAGTGCACGAATCAGATGGACTCCAGATACAGGACAGAATGCAGAAGAAGACACGAGGTAAAATCGTGGCTGGCGTACAAATAGTAGCAGAAGAGATAGAACCCGTAGATGCAGTCTTCGAGGATGAGTTTATGGCGACAGACGTTATGCCTGATCCTTTACTTGCGGGGTATGTATATTAGCACCAAAATTG
>DAOUUS010000209.1 GCA_030668065.1 Candidatus Methanophagales archaeon | reverse complement strand
TTTTTTTTGTATCTATGCTCTTAGCGGTTTTAGTTCAGCCGTTAACTGATACGGGTTGCTTCTCAGTGACTCGCTCATATATGTCACGTTCTCGCTCGCTTCTTTTTTTATCGCTTCTCTTCGCGCACATTTTTTGCCCCCTCTTGGTAATCAAAGAAAAAGGGTTATATAAAACTTTCGGTCGACCCGACTTCATCCCAAAACTAGGGGACCTTCAATAGCACGCGGAATCTTCATCTTTTTGTACAAACGTTCTCATCTTGCGGAATGTCCACTGGGAACATAACCCAATTAATAATTGTGGGTGTACTATATCCGTATGGGAAAAGCAAAGAGAAGAGTTTCTCCGCGTGTCGCCAACTAGGTGAATAGAAATTTGGATAGACTTACTATCTTGTGCATAATCGGTGCAGTAAGAGCAGTAAACGCTCCATGGGAACGCAATTCAGTCGGTCGTCCCTGTTGGGATCCAAAAGTCGTCGCCGTATGCGTTTTCTTGAAAATAGCACATGGACGGACTTATTACACATCAGGTTTTGTTTCATTCTAAAAGCATTATCCCACGGATTTACACGGTAAAGTAAGCTATTTTCGGATTTGAATATCTATATGCTGTTTTACTGTGATTCTAAAACCTCTCCACAACAGGAATCAACAATATCGCTCATTTAGCCACGGGTGAAAAGTTACCAATTTGTAAAAATAGGAAAAAACCCTGTTAATCCTTTTCTAATGCTGGTTTTCTTTTATTCGACTTTGTCACAAGTCATAAGACGCTGGGTTATAGTAACATGGAAAACTACTCTGTATTTTAGAATTGCCAAATGATACTTTCTACGGTGCCCTTGCAGCTATGTTGACTTTTGGGATGAAGCCCGACCGCACATAAAAAATCAGTGTAATCGTGTAGACAGACATCAAACCGCAACAAATACCAGGACAGATCTACCACTTTTATACACTAAAGTATTTATACGTACAATACTATCTAAATATGATGCACAATGTTCGTTATACAGACATGTAAAGAAATACCGTTTGCAAACCCTTGTTTGATATACGATATTTTGAGGAAAGAAGCGGACTACGGCGAGACCTACTTACTGGAGTCGCGAGAAGGAGACGATAAAGTGGCGCGATATTCGATTATCGGTTTCGAACCCGCGTTTAAATTCGCTGTGAAGGACCGCGTATTGAAAACAAAGTCTTACGGGTCGTTTCGCGCGGACGCAGTGACCACTGCTGCGAAGAGAAAAGAAGATATAACTCCGTTAAGCATGATAAAAGCGTTCCTTAACGAGTTAACAATAGAAGGCGAGCTAAGACGAGAGCGATTTATAGGCGGTTTTGTGGGTTACCTCTCCTACGATTTCATTCGCTATTTGGTGGATGTTGGCGAAAGCACAGCAGACACATTGAAGCAACCGGACTGCGAATTCCTGCTCACGCACAAGAACGTCATTGTGGACCACCGTGCGAAGAAAGCGTTTATTATATCAAACGAATTTTGCGATAGCCCAACCCAAACGGACGGCTCGGATTTAGAAACGACATGTACGAATCTGGTAGATTTACTGCGCGATGCGGAAGTAACCGCGAATCCGGGGGATATTTCGATGTCCGGCGATTTCACGTCAAACCTGGAAAAAGCGGATTACGAACGCAGTGTGAGAATCGCGAAGGACTACATACGTGCTGGCGACATATTTCAGGTCGTGCTTTCGCAACGACTGGAAGCCGACTTTGCGCCTGAAGGTCATTTCGAGTTCTACAAAACGTTAAGCGCAGTGAACCCGTCACCGTACATGTACTTACTCGATTTCGGCGAGCGAAAGATAGTGGGTGCGAGCCCTGAGATGCTGGTTCGGGTTTCTAGGGCGAACAACAATGCGAACACCGGCAGGAAAATAGAGGGTTGCCCGATAGCGGGGACCAGACGACGTGGCCGGGATAAAGAAGAGGATAAACGGCTGGAAGAGGAGATGCTAAGCGATGAAAAGGAACGAGCCGAGCATTTGATGCTTGTGGATTTATCAAGAAACGACATCGGCAAAGTCTCGGAATTCGGTACCGTGAAACCCACGCGATTCATGTACCCCGAGAAATACTCGCATGTGCAGCACATAGTGACGGACGTTGTAGGTACGCTGAGAACCGATAAGGACGAGTTTGATGCTTTGGAAGCGACATTCCCGGCTGGTACGGTGTCCGGTGCACCGAAAGTACGAGCTATGGAGATAATAGAAGAATTAGAACCCACACGACGTGGTATATATTCCGGCTGTGTGGGCTATTTCTCATTTAATCGTGCTATGGACACTGCGATAACTATTCGGACTGCGATATTCGAACGCGGTAAAGTATATATACAGGCAGGTGCAGGTATAGTTGCCGATTCTGATCCGGAACGTGAGTATAAGGAGACGTTGAGTAAAGGTGCGGCTTTATTGGCATGTATGTCCGGAGGAGGCGGTAAAAGAAGATGAACGTGCTTGTGATAGACAATATAGATTCGTTCGTGTACAACATCGTGCAATACGTGGGTATGCTGGGTACCGAGCCGATAGTAGTGCAGAATACTGTGACTGCGGGGGACATCGCGAAACTGGTTGAAGAGCAAGAGATAGAGCATATAATCATCTCGCCGGGCCCGAAAACGCCACGAGATGCGGGTGTCACGAACGAAGTGATACGGCGGTATTACACAACAAAAAAGATTCTGGGTGTTTGCCTGGGGCATCAGTGTATAGGTTATGTATTCGGTGCAGGGATACGGAATGCGCGCGTGTTAAGGCACGGCAAGGTGAGTTTAGTGTCGCATAACGGCGAAGGCGTCTTGAACGGGTTAAAAAATCCGCTTTCTGTTGTGCGGTACCATTCGTTAGTGATTGACGATAACGGTCGCGAGTCATTTTCAGATAGTTTAGAAGTAACAGCGAGGAGTTTGGATGATAACGAGATTATGGCGGTTCGGCATCGGGACTACGATGTGTTCGGCGTACAGTTTCATCCGGAGTCTATACTGACGGAGGACGGGTTGAAGTTGCTAAAGAATTTCGTGGATCTGTAGCGGTGTGGTAGAACAATACGAACTCGGGTGGAAGTAAAGGCAAATACGTGATTCAAATAGGAAATGGTTTGTGGGTTGGTTAAGTGTTATCTCGCCTTAAAGTAAGTTACAGTTACTACTGCGTCCACATAGGGAACTCACAAATAATAATCTGTGACTTTAACCTTTTTTCGTATTACATAACTTTCGGCAACAACAATTTTTATGGCATGTTAAATTAGACAACATTTATATATTACTCCAAAAGCCAAGGTAGTTTCCAGAGGTATATTTTTGTCAGATTTGATTTCAAAAAGCTTATATAGCACCTGTTACAATGTAACAACTAATGAAAAAGGATAAAGTAATACTAACAAGGGTAGATGTGAGTATTGCAGAGCGCGTGGAATCCATTGCAAGTAACTCAAAAGACATTGAACTGACAA
>DAOUUS010000093.1 GCA_030668065.1 Candidatus Methanophagales archaeon | reverse complement strand
TAACGGTCTTGGTACTCTATTCGCAATAGAAAACGCGAGTAAGGCGATACGGGAAAAGCAAGGAAAAGAGTTAGTAGAAGAAGTAACCCGTGGCAAAAGCGTTCTTATTGTGCATACCGCGGGCAAAGGTACCAGAAACATCCTTACACGGACATGCAAGAACAAAGCATACATACACGTCCCTGAGTTCACAATACTGGAGGGCGTGATAAAACAGTTTCAGGACTTTGCCATTCCTTCTCGTATCCTGGTTACGTGGGGCGACCAGTTCTTGTTATTTGAGGACCGTGCAGAAGAGATAAGAAAGTGTGCACAGAACGCACACGTCATGCTCTTTGGCTTGAAGACCACACTCACGCAGGAAGTTGCGAGTAAATACGGCATTCAGATAGTCCAATGTGCGGACGAGGCGGGCTGCGAACTGCTCGATTTCGAGGATACCCGGAACTATGAACTGGCGAAGAAGAAGCTGCAAAAACATGAAGGCAGCACGGTGATGGTGAATATGGGGATGTTCGCAATGAGCGGTGTTGCGACAGAACGCATGCTCGAAGCGTTTAGCACGAATCTGCGTGATAGAAAAGGCAAATTCAACTCAGACGAGTTATGGCAGACCTGGATTTCAGGGGATTCTGGTACCGATCCGTGGCTCCGTGCGCGTGCGGACATGATAAAAACGGCTGTACTACGTGCAGAACCACTTGCACTGATAGCGAGTTTCCCTTTAAGCGCGAAAACAGTATGGCAAGATTTCGGCACGAATGCGAGTTATTACGAGACCATGATGAAGATATTAGCTGATGACGCTGTAGGTCAGCGATTACGCGACTTCTTAGCGGTTAACGTCTTGTCGGTTATTAACGGCTGTAAAGTTCGGGATTCTGTGTATGACAATACCGAGTTTGCAGAAGGGCAGGTAAAGAATAGCGTAGTTTCTAATTCAAGCGCGAAATCGGCTCAGCTTGAGCAGGCATGTGTGATCAACTCCAGATTGAACAGAATACGAGGTAAAAACTGCGTGGTTTACAATGTGGTTGATCATGGCACTTTAGAACTCGAAGATTGCGTGCTCGTGGATGTGTTCCATCCGAGCAAAGGTAAGATAAGGCTTAAGATGAGGATTGGCGATGAGGCGGGCGCGAAAGCTAAATGGTGGGACTCACGACTCCCGGGAAACAATTTTTCGCTGAGCGAAGTAGCCGAATTGATGAAAGGCGTTTCTGAAGCTGAAATACAGGCTACAAAGGAAACGTTTGAGCGGCTTACCGCGAAGATGAACTCGGAAATGGAGCAGTTGCATATTGAAGGACCCATAAGAATCAAGCCGTTCAAGGAGGATAAACCCTGGGGCTACGAACTCTGGTGCGCTTCTCCACGTAATTATTGTGAACTCGAGACGGGTCAAGAATTCACTCTTGATGATCTGACTGCTTTGTTCCCGGAAAAGATTTTAGGCCGGGATATGGCAAAGTTTCCGCTGATTGTGAAGATAATAAAGGCGGATGAGAATCTGTCTGTGCAGGTGCATCCGGATGATGCGTACGCGAGAAAGCTTGGTGATGTGTTTGGCAAAGAGGAAGCGTGGCATGTCCTCAAGGCGTCACCGGCTGCGAAAATATATCTGGGATTCAAGGAGTCTATGAACGCGGATGATTTGGAGCACTCAGCAAAAAGTGCGGATTTTATGGCTCGTTTGAATGCGTTTAGAGCTCTCGTTGACGATACATATCACATTCCCGCGGGTACCATTCACGCATTAGGTGCCGGGACAAAGATATATGAATTAAGTACTGCGTCCGAGAAAACGTTTCGGATATACGACTACGGTAGAGGACGTGAACTCCACCTGAAGGATGCTATGAACGTATTGAGGTTTGAAGCACTCAAGGACGCGAAGACGGAGCATGAGCTTTTGCGTGAGGCGGAAGGTTGTGAGGTTTATTTACTTTTGAAAGGCGAGCAAATCGAGCTGCAGCGTTTTAATGTTCTTAGCAAGCAAGTAAAAGTAATTACAGGTGCTTGCTTGGTCACGTGCGTAGAAGGCGAGGTGACGCTGAAGTCGAATACCGGCGTAGTTACTTCTTTAACGCCGCCGGAGACGGTGTTAGTGCCTGCATGTGCTGCGAGTTTTGAGATGCAGGGGGCGGGAGAGGTGATATGTGCTAAGTGGCTACCTCACAATCAACTTTAACACCATTACCTCCGCCCTTTTTCGCCTATTTTTAATTGCCGCCATACACCGGAAACGCAACTTTAAAAATAGAACTCTTTTACAAACTCGGGCTTCCTTGTCAATACGTCCCGGATACTTACAATGCCTATGGGCACACCGTTTTCCACTACGGGTAGCCGTTTTATGCGTTTCTTCGCAGCAAGCTTGCACGCTTCATCTATTGATGCTTCTGCATCGATGGTGACAATCGGAGAAGCCATTATCTCTTTCGCTTTTACTTCGTTCGCTCTTCTGTCTTTCAATAGCACTTTTAATGCTATATCTCGCTCAGTAATAATACCTACCGGTTTTCCTTCCTTCGTTATCACTACACTTCCTATCCCCAGCTCTTCCATGTCTTCCGCTATCTTCGCGACTGCCGCATCCTCATCTTCTGTAATGATCGGGCGACTCATTATATCTTTTGCTTTCATCTTTTCCTTACCACCTATTTTTTAGATATAGCGTAAAAAAATAAAAAGAGAGTGGTTAGACACTCCCCTTATCTCTCAAATGCAATCCAGGTTTCCGTTGTTGCGACATCTCGGCTCTGATGTAGGAAATCCATTATCACTTGTGGGTTTTCCGCTTCGTAAATCCATATCGCGTCATATCTACCCAGCGTGTGATATACCTGCAGGAACTTAACGCCCGCAGGCGGATTTGCAAGTACTTTGTCACCGAATGCCCTTGCATCTTCCACCATACCAGAATTTACTTTCACGCCTGTCATGAATAACATCTGGTTCACATCACCTCCATGTCTGTAATATTAGTTGCAAGAGCTATAAAAAACTTTCTACTAATGACATGACCCTACCAGAAAGTCTTGTGAAATCAATGTATAAGCGTAAGCAGCGAAGAACCTACAGGAATCTACGCATATAGCGATGCTCCACGAATTTCTTTACTCGGTATGCACCAACGGTAACTACTTTTCCCGCAAAAAAAATCACTGCTTTATCATCACCGAGCGAAATAAGCGCCCTTGGATTCTGTATCGTGTTCTTTGGGCGGTAGCACTTCAATCTTTCGCCTTTTATCGCCAGTATTATATTTTCCGCGGCTACTTTGCCCTGCCCTTCTGCTTCCTCAACGTTTTGCCCGGAACGACCCTTATTCGACTCGAAATATGCTGTATCGCCTATCGCAAATATCGCTTCATGCCCCGGCACGCGAAGGTCGGAATCCACTTTTAGCCAGCCTTTTTCCTTTGGCAGGTCGAGTATCTGCAAGAGGGTGTTTGGTTTTATCCCTGCAGTCCAGATAATAATATCGTATGGATATTTCGCTCCGCCTGCGAATAAAATCGCGTCATCACCTACTTCTTGCACCGCTGTTTCTGTCAATATCTCAACGCCTCTACCAGTAAGGTTTTTCCGTACCGGGTTAGCCAAATTCTCACGTGCAAAAGCAGGTAAAACCTGTGGCATCATCTCCACGAGGCATATCCTTGCTGATGCGCCTTTAGCCTCGAAATAAACAACCAATTCACCGGCAACTTCTACTCCGGTTAACCCTGCGCCAATAACTGCTACATTTACTTTCTTTGAGCAGTCGAGTGTATCAAGCGTTTCTTTTGTGCTTCGTGCACCTTCCAGAGTATTGACGGAATAGGAGTGCTCTTCCGCGCCGGGAATACCAAAAAAAGTCTGTTCCGCACCTACGGCCAGCACAAGATAGTCATACGGGATTTCCCTTTCTGCTGTGCCGGTCTTCACGATTTTAGCCGTGAAATCAATAGCTACCACTTCGGCATTTATGTATTCTGCTTTTATTTTCGCTGCGAATTTGTTTAAATCCGCTGATAGCTCTGCGGGGCTTACCGTATCGCTTAAAATCTCGGGAAGTGCCGCGAGGTATTCAAATCGCGTTCGACGGTCAATCATAGCAACCTCAAGCTCTCTTGAGCGTTTTCGTAACTCCTTTGCGACTTCCAGGCCGGCAAAGCCACAGCCTACTATTAGTACTTTCATGGTGATAAGTTCAGTGGCTCACCTCGTCTAAACTACCTTTAATATGTGTTTTAAGAACTATATTTAGCGCATTAGGTAGGCTGTTATGCTTCTTGCCTTCTGTCTTCGCAGCACACAATAAACTTAGAATAAGGGTCTTCATAATAATCGGTTATAAGGGGCGTTCACTATATAGCTGTTGTAATGTTGGGGATATTAATTGCATATTGCAGGTGGTATAACAAACCCCCTCTGCCTTTTGTATTTGCAACGCAGAAGGGTTATCATCTATGGTGTTAGTTCATCTATCCTGCTTACAAAACTGATATACCCTCATTAAATCCACCAACAACCCTACAATACTTTTGAATAATCACCGCTTCGTATGTATAAATATGGTGATTGATTGTTATGAAATGGACTGAGCGGCTAAAGGTTTTTAAAAGCCGTTAGGGTGTAAAATGGGAGTGTACCGGAATATCTTAGAATTAGCTATAGCAAAGATAGAAGAGCCGAAGTTATCAATAAGAGCAGCTAAGTAGTGGGGACTTCTAGATTTATCTTTTTCTACTCATTACGATCAGATATGAGTACTTGGATAACTTTTTATTACAGGTTTAATTTCAGTAGAGGACTTCCTTACATTTATCTCAACTGGATACCAATCATCAAGCGGTTTCGTCAATAACTCTTTCTTCGTACTTTAGTAGAAAAATGTTCTGCACCTGCTCTAAATGAAACTTATAATCCGACTGCTGCTTAATCCCGCGCAACCACAAAAATGCAAAACCAAAAAAATTATAAATGCTTAGTTCATAACTGTAAAGGGGTACATTAAAGAGGGGAGGATAAAAGATGCAAAACGAATTTGGGTTGAAGATATTGGTAATCTTGATTGCATTGGTGATAGTCGCAAGCAGCGTGGCTATGTATAGCGCAACAGATATGGGAAAAGGGATAGATGAAAACGGAGGAAATAGTGTAATCTCACTTGAAGTACCGTCTTTCTTCTCGATTGCAAGCGCAGGCGGCGGCGGTGCTGTTGCCACGCAAGAAGGGACCGCTTTCCTCGAAGACGAAGCAAGGGGTATCGGCATACGTGAATACGAGTCAGAGCATTGACCTCAGCAAAGCAGAGCTCTGTTATCGAAATATAGAGTACAATTGCAGTGACTATATCATCGGGTCTGTTGAACTACCGGATCTTTCTGAGGACGAAGATGTGCATGTTTATGTTAGCGCGGACGGCTGGATTGTAGCATATTATTTGAAAGAAGAGCCAGCAAGTAAGATTATGCCGTGGATTGGATATGATGGTGGTGAAATAACGACTACAAAGCTTGAAGATGCAATATCAAAGATGTGCACGGACATCGAAATACCTTATCAGCAGGTCAAAAGCGATATAAAATACGATGACTTCAGCTATCCAGATGCCAATAGGTTGATGATAATTGTTGATAGGATGGATGTGCCTGGGACAGATACGTTTGAGTTCAAGATACCAGATGATTACACGGTTTACAAAGCGTCATGGTCGCACTCTGCGTATGGCGCGTTTGGTTCAAATACACAAATCAAAAAACGTCCGATGAAGAGTGGACAATTATCAATAGTTTTGGTGAGTATAATGACGGTTGGCAAATAAAACATGGCTACTACGAGATTTGGATAGAACCTGATGTATTCTACACAGTGAGTATTTATCATAATGAGGGTGCTGGGTGGGCCACTGGTTACGCATGCATTGCCACCGTATTTGTCTATCGAGAGCCATGAGGATGAACATAAGAGTATTTGTTCTGGTAGCTCTGTTTGCATCTGTCTTTTTGCAAGCAGGTACTGCTGATGCAATTATAGTAAAAAATGCAACCAGTATATGGAATACTACCGCTGAAAATATGCCCGAAGACATAACGGTATCACCAAGGATAATAGCAGAATATCCAAATTCGGTTTTCAGTTTCGATTTGGACACACCGGGAAACATAACCGCAGCACCAAGGATAATAGCAGAATATTCAAACTCGATTTTCAGTTTCTATTTGGACACACCGGGGAACATAACCGCAGCACCAAGGATAATAGCAGAACATTCAAATACTATTTCCCGTTTCTATTTGAACACACCAGGAGACATAACCGCAGCACCAAGGATAATAGCAAAGAATACAAACTCTATCC